>JAPLIW010000810.1 GCA_026388915.1 Deltaproteobacteria bacterium | reverse complement strand
CCTTTGGCCTACCCCGGATGGGGAAGGGATTGAATAAGGCACAGGCTTAGGGGATTTGCCAAAAGGGCAGAAAAAATTGGGGGATTCACAGGGGAAAAAGAAATGAAGGTTAGAGTCAAATTAATCGGAATTCCCAAGCCCCCTCCGGGCTTCCAGGGTCAGAAAGAAGTTTCAATGGATTTTTCCGGGAATTCAGTTAAAGATTTCATCGATCAGCTCATCTCCAGGATAGGTTCGGAAAATAGAGACCTCTTTTTTTCCGACCATGGAGATATTTCCCCGGATTTGGCGATAAATGTTAATGGAATCGCCATTTCATATTCGAGTCGGTCTGACTTCCGGCTAAAGGAAAATGACCTCATTGAATTGGTTTCGGCTCCCGGGTGATGATGAGATCCGTTGCGGCCAGTTGGGCCGCCAAAAGTAAGAAAGCATAGGGCATAGTGCAGAGAGCAGCGGGTAAATACTCAAAGCAGTATTTCAAATGAAAGGGCGATAGGGAATGAATAAAAGGGTAGATATTTTCAGAAGGACCCTCCTCGTTCTGGGGGTTTTTATGGGAGTTGGGTTCGGATGGATGATGGGGTATCCCCAACACCTTCAAGCCCAGCCACTTTTAGAACCTTCCACCAATACGGATAAAGAGCTTAAAGATGCCCTGCAGAGCGGGCGGCCGGTCCTGGTGGATTTTGGGTCGAATAAATGCATTCCCTGCCGGCAACTTCGTCCCATTCTAAAGGAGGTGGCTCAGGAATTTTCCGGGAAAGCCCACGTCCTGGTTATCGATGTTTTCCAACACCAGGCGCTCGCCCGGGAACACCGGATTCATTTGATCCCTACCCTCATTTTCTTTAATGCCCAGGGCAAGGAAGTTTTCCGTCGCTCGGGGGTCTGGGATAAAGCCTCCATCGCGAAGAAACTAAAAGACGCCGGGACGATCTGAGCCATGGAATCCATCCTCGGAGACATCAACGCCATCATCCAGAACAGCCCCTGGCTGGCTCCGCTGGCGGTTTTTCTGGGGGGGGCCCTCACCGCTTCGAATCCCTGCGTTCTGGCCATGATCCCCCTGACCATGGCTTTTGTGGGAGCCTACCAGGGAACCAGCGGAGCTCAAAAAGCCTTCACCTTCTCCTCCTTTTTATCCTGGGCCTCACCATTACTTTCACCCTGTTGGGTTTGGTGGCGGCCTTGATGGGAAGGATGGTGGGGGATGTGGGAAAATTCTGGCCCTACCTGGTGGCAGGGGTTTGCCTGGTCATGGGATTGCATTTGCTCGACATTCTGAAGTTTGACCTTCCCCTGGTCACGGCCTGGAAGCCCCAAAAGGCCGGCCCGCTGGGAGCTCTTTTGCTCGGCCTTCTCTTCGGCGTCGTATCCACCCCCTGCGCCACCCCCATCCTGGCGGTCCTTCTGGTTTACATAGCCTCCAAAGGAAATCTGGCCTATGGCGGTTTGCTTCTTTTCCTCTATGCGCTGGGGCATTGTTTCTTGATTCTGATCGCGGGAACTTCTATGGGGCTCGCGAAACGGATCATCGAGTCTAAGGGATTGAATGTGGGCCTCGCTTACCTGCGGAAAGGGAGCGGGGTCCTCATCATTCTCATCGGCTTCTATTTCATCTGGCTGGTGAATTAGAATTGTAAAAAGCACAGGGCAAGGAGCATAGAACAGAGAGCTTAGAGAAAATACCTTTGAATACCTTTTAGGGAGGAGCGGATGGCGGAAAAAACGGCGGTAAAAAAGTTGTCCTTTCTTGACCGCTTTTTGACCCTTTGGATCTTTTTGGCTATGTTCATCGGAGTGGGGTGGGGGTATCTCTACCCCGGGGTGGTGAATTTCTGGAACCAGTTCCAGGTGGACACGACCAACGTCCCCATAGCCATCGGGCTCATCCTGATGATGTATCCCCCGCTGGCGAAGGTCAGGTATGAGGAAATGGGTCAGGTTTTCCGGAATTACCGGGTGCTGGGCCTCTCGCTGGTGCAAAATTGGATTATCGGCCCGATCCTGATGTTCGTCCTGGCCATTCTGCTGCTGGCGGGATACCCGGAATACATGGTGGGGTTGATCCTCATCGGCCTGGCCCGGTGCATCGCCATGGTCATCGTGTGGAATGACCTGGCTTTGGGAGACCGGGAATACTGCGCGGGTCTGGTGGCCTTCAACTCCATCTTTCAAGTGATCTTCTTCTCCATCTACGCCTACATCTTCATAACCGTCCTTCCTCCCCTGCTGGGCCTCAAGGGGGTGGTGGTCAACATCACCATCGGCCAGATCGCCGAGAGCGTATTTATATACCTGGGTATCCCCTTTATCGCCGGGGTCATCTCCCGTTTTTTTCTTATCCGGGCCAAGGGAAAAGAATGGTATGAGGTAAAATTTTTT
>JAPLIW010000365.1 GCA_026388915.1 Deltaproteobacteria bacterium | reverse complement strand
TCCTCGTTGATTTTGGTGGGGTTCAGTTTCACCACCGCCGAAGAAACTGCCCTTCGGGCCTTCCACAAGTCTTCCGCTTCCTGCTTGTCCTTGGCCACTTTGATTTCCATGGCCTGGTTGGCCTGACAGATCTTCTGGATTTCCTCCACCTCCCCGTTCAGCGCCTCAGGGGCCCCGTCCACTTCGATGATCAGCAGGGCCCCGGCATCCACGGGCAGGCCCATGTGCAGGTAGTCTTCCACGCAGCGGATGGTGGCGTTGTCCATGAACTCCAGGGTCGTGGGGATGATCCGGGAGCTGATGATCTGGGAGACGGAGGTGGCCGCCGATTCGATGGTGGGGAAGATGACCAGCATGGTCCGCTTGGCCTTGGGCAGGGGGATCAGGCGAAGGATGATCTTGGTGATCACTCCCAGGGTCCCCTCGGAGCCCACCATGAGCTTGGTCAGGTCGTAGCCCACCACGCTCTTCACCGTCTGAACGCCGACGGATATAACCTCCCCGGTGGGCAGGACCACCTCCAGGCCGAGCACGTAGTCTTTGGTGACCCCGTATTTCACCGCCCTCGGTCCCCCGGCGCATTCGGCCACATTCCCTCCGAGGGTGGAACTCTTCAGGCTGGCCGGATCGGGCGGGTAGAAGAGGCCGATCTTCTCCACTTCCTGCTGAAAGTCGTAGGTGATAACCCCCGGCTCGACGACGGCCAGAAGATTCTCCTGGTCGATCTTCAGGATCTTGTTCATCTTGGTCAGGACCAGGACGACTCCGCCTTCCACCGGGATCGTTCCACCGGTAAAGCCGGTTCCGGCACCCCGCGGGACGACCGGGAAACGGTGCTCGTTGGCGAGTTTGAGGATCCCGGAGATGTGCTGGGGCGTCCGGGGAAAGACGACCAGGTCGGGGAGATGATGGATATTGGTGGCGTCATAGGCGTAACAGATCCGGGTCTCCTTGTCCTCCGCCACGTTTTCCTTGCCGACGATTTCGGTAATCTGTTTGATAATCTCTCTGTCGATCATATATCTTTTTTACCTCACTTCTCCTTTTTCCCGAATGACGGAAATCATCAAAATCCAGCAATTTGGCAATGTAGGAATTTAGAAATTCCCTAAATTGCTATGAGCAAAATTGATGATCTCGTAAAAAGTCTCTTGGAGCGTCACCCCGGCGAAAGCCGGGGTCCAGAACATCTTGAAATAACTGGATTCCGGCTTTCGCCGGAATGACGAATTCTATGAAATTGCGACTTTTTACGAGATCATCAAAATTGCCATATTGCTAGAGGGATATGCATCCTTTGTCCGCGCTGCTGACCCGTTCGGCGAAGGTCTTGAGGTAACCTCGGTTGACTTTCAGCGGGGGCGGCGTCCAGGACTTTCTCCGCCTCTCCAGTTCCTCGGGGGGAACGCGCAGGTCGAGACGGCGGTTGGGGATATCGATGGCGATGAAGTCGCCTTCTTTCACCAAAGCGATGGGCCCTCCGTCCTGAGCCTCGGGGACGATGTGGCCGATGCAGGGGCCCCGGGTCGAGCCGGAGAACCGGCCGTCGGTGACCAGGGAGACGGATTCAGCCAGCCCCATTCCCACCAGGGCGGCGGTCACGCTCAGCATCTCCGGCATGCCCGGCCCGCCCTTGGGGCCCTCGTAGCGGATGACGATAATCTCTCCCGGCTTGATCTGGTTGCCGAAGACCGCTTCCCGGGCGGATACCTCGGTTTCAAAGACCCGCGCCGGCCCCGTGTGAACCATGATCTTTTCCGAAACCCCCGACTGCTTGACCACCGCGCCGCCAGGGGCCAGGGAGCCTCGCAGGATGGCGATTCCCCCTTCTTTGCGCAAAGGCTTTTGCCGGGAAAGAATGACTTCGGGATTTCGGTTCCGGACTCCGGCGAGGTTTTCCTCCAGGGTTTTACCGTTGACCGAGAGGGTCTTGAGGTCCAGGAGGTCCCGGAGTTCATGCAGCACGGCGGGCACGCCGCCGGCATCCTCCAGGCCCAGCATGGGGAACTTCCCGCTGGGCTTAATGCTGCAGATGAAAGGCGTACGGCGGCTGATTTCGTCGAAAGTCTCCAGGGAGATGGGAATATTCAGTTCATTGGCCAGGGCCATCAGGTGGAGAACGATGTTGGTGGATCCGCCGAAGGCCATGCTGGCGGTGATGGCGTTTTTCAGGGCCGATAGATTTAATATCTTGGAAGGTTTCAGGTCCTCCTTCCAGATGCGCAGGATCTGTTCTCCGCTGTCCCGGGCGATCCTAAGTTTTTTGGCATCCACTGCATGGGAGGTTCCGCACTCGGGCAGGGACAGGCCCATGACTTCGGTCAGACAACTCGTCGAGTTGGCGGTTCCCATCATGGAGCAGGACCCCGGCCCCGGGCACAGGCACTGCTCGATCTCCTGGAAGTCTTCCGGGGTGATCTCCCCCCGGAGCATCCTCCCCTGGGCCTCCCGGGCCGCGGGAAGGACCATCTGCTCTCCCCGGAAACGGCCGGGCATCATGGGACCGCCGGTGATCATGATGGCCGGGACATCCAGCCGGGCGATGGCCATCCAGCTGGCCGGAACGATCTTATCGCAGGAAGCCAGGACGATGATGGCGTCAAACTGGTTGGCATCCACGGCCAGCTCGATGGAATCGGCGATGAGATTGCGGCTGGGGAGGATGCGCCGCATGCCCGCGTGCCCCTGGGCGATCCCGTCGC
>JAPLIW010000037.1 GCA_026388915.1 Deltaproteobacteria bacterium | reverse complement strand
ACGCTCACCTTCCAACCCTCGATCTCAATCTCGTCGAACCCGAAGAATTTTTTCTTCTTCAGTTTCACAAAACAATAATCCGCGGTAAGGATGTTGAGGGGCATCTTGGCCTTGGTGGTGGCGACAAAGGTCGTCCTTGGTATCTGCTCAGAAAACCCGTAATAGTTGAGGGCGGACCAGTATCCGATGTAGTAGGGCTCCACCAGCTTGGAGGCTATGACGAAGTTGTGGATTATAAAGCTGTCCGCGCCCCTGACCCCCACATCCAGGGGAACTATTGCATAGAGCCCCCTTTTCAGGGGAAGGACCCATTTCTTTTTTATCAGGGAGGACATGATCTTGGCCGCGCCCTTCCCGGTCACCCCCCTTGCATCCTCTATCTTGAATATTTTCCGGTCCTGCCTTGCCAGGCTGGAAATAAGAAGTGATTCTCTTCCAGTTAGACCTTTCTTATATTCTTGAGACTTATATTTTTTCATAATTAATACCTCTATTTTGGTATTAATTATAACTTAATATAAATGGGGCATCAAGGGTTTAAATCTATTGTCACTCATTGGCAAGCGAGGGATTGAGGAGATGCGATAGGATCCCAAAAGTGTTTAGGCATTGATAATAAAGTATTCATGAAAGCGTCCGATGCAAGCTGTGGCATTGGATGGCTTGCGAGATCTAGGCGGTAACGATGTCTTCAATCTCCTCCAAGTCGGCGATGGTGCGGGTGATTTAATATGGCTCGCTAAGGCACAAACCTTTCGATTTTTAGCCCCGGGATTTTTTCGAAATCTCGGATGTCAGTGGTAATTACTGAAAAACCCAGGGAAACCGCAGTGGCCCCGATCATCAGATCGTGAGAGCCAAGGGCTACCCCTTTTTTAACCAGATTTGCCCAAACCCTCGCATATATCCTTGCTGCGTTCAAATCAAATGGATATGCCGGGAAGAGTTCAATGACTCTTTCGACAAAGGCTTCCCTTTCCAACCGTCTTTTTTCTGAATCGGCCCGGTTGACCCCATGCAAAAGTTCAGAAACAGTGATTACACTGATCCCGTAAGGTTCTTCTTCCTTCCCGGCTATTATTTTTTCCACATTCTGGAGGTTTCGCTCCAGGCAAATCAGGACACTGGAATCGAATATTAACCCCATTTGGTTTCCTTGGGCAGGGCAGGTTGATGTTTCCGGATTTCTTTCAAATCCTTCCCAAAGCGGTCTGCTTCGTCCCCGAGGGGGGGAAGGTTCTTCACCAATTCCCTGAGCTCTCTGAGGGGTTTTCTTTTTGGCAGATTCTCGACGGGAGAGATTGAGGCCACCGGTTTCCCCCCCCGGACAATCGTAAAGGACTCTCCTCGATATTTGACGGAGTTTAAAATCTCAGAGAATTTTCTGACCGCCTCTGTAGCACTCACGGCCTTTTCCATGGCTTGCCTTTCTTATTTCGTAAAATATGATAATCATATTTTACTTATTTAATTAATTCTTGTCAATAGCGATTTTGGACCCGAGGGGGACGATCTTACAACAGCGTGCGGTCCAGGCTGCGGTATTGGATGGCCTCGGAGATATGGTGGGTGGCGATGTCTTCGGCGCACTCCAGGTCGGCTATGGTGCGGGCGATTTTTAGGATGCGGGTGTAGGCGCGGGCGGAGAGGCCGAGTTTGTCGATGGCCCGTTCCAGGAGGTTCTTGGAGTTTTCCCCGATCTGGCAGAACTTCTTCAGGTGCCGGGAGGTCATCTGGGCGTTGGAGTAGATCTTTTTCCCGTAAAAACGTTCCCGCTGAACTTCCCGTGCTTTGTTCACCCGGGTCTTGATGGTTTCCGAATCCTCCCCTGAAGTCTCTCCGGTTAGGTCCCGGTATTTCACCGCGGGGACTTCCACGTGGATGTCGATCCGGTCCATGAGCGGGCCTGATATTTTGGACCGGTAGCGGAGAATCTGGGGCATGGTGCAGGTGCATTCCCGGTTAGGGTCGGTGTAGAACCCGCATGGACAGGGGTTCATCGCGGCGATGAGCATGAAGGAGGAGGGAAAGGTTAAAGAGGAGAGGGCCCGGGAAATGGTTACTTTTCCATCTTCCAGGGGCTGGCGCATCACCTCCAGTACGTTCTTTTTGAACTCGGGAAGTTCATCCAGGAAGAGAACCCCGTTGTGGGAGAGGCTTACCTCTCCTGGCTTTGGAATCTGACCCCCTCCGATGAGGCCGGCATCGGAGATGGTGTGGTGAGGAGAGCGGAAGGGGCGGATGGCGATTAAAGAACTGTGGGGAGGGAGCAGGCCCATTACGCTGTAGATCCGGGTGATCTCGATAGACTCCTCAAAAGAGAGGTCGGGGAGGATCGTAGGAATCCGTTTGGCCAGCATGGTCTTTCCGGCGCCGGGAGGGCCGATCATGAGGAGATTATGGCCTCCGGCAGCGGCGATCTCCAGCGCCCGCTTCACGTGCTCCTGGCCTTTGACCTCGTTGAAATCGTCGGAATACTGCTTTTCCCGCCGGAATATTTCCTGCAGATCAACGGTAGTGGGGGAAATAGCCTCTAGCCCGTTTAAAAAATCCACGGCTTCAGAAAGAACTTCAATCCCCAGGACCTCGATTCCCTGAACCACCGCAGCTTCCTCGGCATTCTCCTTGGGGAGAAGGACGCCTTTTTTCTTGTTCTCCTTGGCTGCCATGGCCAGGGAGAGGGCTCCGCGGATCGGCTTGACCCGGCCGTCGAGGGAGAGTTCTCCCAGGAGGAGGTAGTCATCCAAAAGATTTGCGGAGGCAACTTCCAATGCCGATAGAATGCCCACCGCGATGGGAAGGTCGAAGCCGGCCCCTTCTTTCTTGACATCGGCCGGCGCAAGGTTTACGGTTATACGCTTCGGGGGAAAGTCATAGCCGGAGTTTTTGATCGCTGATTTTACGCGTTCTTTGGATTCTTTGACCGCCCCGTCGGGAAGGCCCACGGTGGCGAAAACCGGTAGGCCCTGGGCGATGTCGACCTCCACCTCGACGATGTAGGCATCGATCCCGATGATCGCACCGCTCAGGACTTTGGCCAGCATCCGGGTCCTCTCCGAAAGTGGACTGGAATGGCGCTAAGGCGTTGATAGGGCCGGGAAAATTTCCTATACTTATAGCAAAAAGCCTCCGGGCAAAGCAAGGGAGAAAAACAACGATCGGCATTCAAAAGAATCAATGGGACACAGATATACACAGATGAACACAGATAAGACCAAGGATAAATTGAGGTAAAAATTAACGGCAAAGAACGGACAGAGGACTATAGAGAAATGTCTTTTGCTTTATCTGTGTTTATCTGTGTTCATCTGTGTCCAAATAGTTTTTTTTTACATTTCCTTTATGGGGGTGGGGATGGGGAAGCTGACGCATTTTGACGGGAAAGGGCGGGCGAGGATGGTAGATGTGGGGGCCAAGGCAGAGACCCGGCGAATCGCCGTTGTCTCGGGAAAAGTGATCATGAAGCCGGAGACCCTGAGAAGGATCATGGATAGAAAAATGGAGAAGGGCGATGTTTTGGGGGTAGCCC
>JAPLIW010000604.1 GCA_026388915.1 Deltaproteobacteria bacterium | reverse complement strand
CCATCATTCCAGCATTCCAATTTGTTTGCTCTGCGGTTTCTGGGCTCAGGGGTCTGAAGCGGGCTGCAGGTCGATGATCCGCAGCTGGAGGCTTCGGCTTCCCTGGTACAGATTAACCTGGGGAGAAAAAGCCATCCTCATTCCTTCCCCGGACAGGGGGTGCCACGAGCCCATGCCGAACCCGATGGCCTCCCGGGTCCGCCGTCCTTCCTTGATGCGAATCCGCAGATGGCCCTTGCCCACCAGGCGAGAACCAACCACCTTCAGGTTTTCCATCCCCAGCACCGGCTCGGGATTCCCCATCCCAAAGGGAGCCAGCATTCCCAGCTCGGACAGAAAGGGCTCGTTGAGCTGCTCCAGGCTGGTCAGGGCGTCGAGGGTGAGGTGCGGAACCGCATCTTCCTGGGAAAGCCTGGCCCCCACGACCTCGTCAAAAGCGCGAGCAAAATCTGGAATCCGGTCCGCCCGGATCACCAGCCCGGCGGCCTGGGCGTGCCCCCCGAAGGTTTCCATCCAATCCTGGCAGGCCTTCAGCCCTTCAAAAAGGGGAAAGGCGTCGATGGAGCGGCCCGAGCCTTTCCCCAGATTCTCTTTCAGGGCAATCAGAATGGTAGGGCAGTTGAATTCCTCCGTCAAGCGGGAAGCCACGATGCCGATGACCCCCGGATGCCAATCCCGGGAGGCCAGGACAATGGACCTTCTCCTCCCTTTTGAGCCCTGGGATTCGATCATCTCCCTGGCCTCGGAAAGGATCTTTTCCTCGATGCGCTGACGGGAGGAATTCAACTCGTTCAGACGGGCGGCGACGCTTCGGGACTGTTCCGGGTCATTCGAAGTCAGGAGATGAATGACGTCCCGGGCATCCTCCAGGCGGCCGGCGGCGTTGATCCTGGGGGCCAGTCGGAAATTGATCCCCGTGGTATCCACCGGCCCGGCCTCCAGGCCGGCGACCCCTTTCAGGGCGGCGATGCCGGGGCGGCTGGACTGGCTGAGCTCTCCCAGGCCGAATTTTACCAGAATGCGGTTTGCTCCGACGAGGGGAACCACGTCGCTTACCGTTCCCAGGGCCACCAGGTCCAGGTACTCTTTCAGATTCGGACCGTTTCCGTTCTGGAAGAAACCTTCCCGCCGCAGAGAGCTTCGCAGACCGATGATCAGGTTGAAGGCCACTCCCACCCCCGCCAGACCTTTAAAAGGATACAAGCAGTCTTTCTGCTTGGGGTTGAGAATGGCCAGGGCGGGGGGGAGTTTTTCGGGGACCTCATGATGGTCGGTCACCACCACCTCCAGGCCGTTCGCCCGCGCCCACTCGACCTCCTCGCGGTTACTGATCCCGCAATCGGCGGTTATGAGCAGCCGGGTTCCCGAGGCATGGATCTTTTTTATGGCCTCCAGGTTGAGTCCGTATCCCTCCTGGACCCGGTGGGGGAGGTGAAAATCAACCTGCCCCCCGGCTTTCTTCAGGAACAGGGAGAGAACGGTGGTGGCCGTGGTCCCGTCCACGTCATAATCCCCATAAATGGTGATCTTTTCCCCTTTCCGGAGGGCCTGGGTGATCCGGCGGACCGCCTTTTCCATGTCTTTCATGGTAGAAGGGTCGGGAAGGTCCGACAGGGTGGGGTTTAGAAACTGCCGGGCCTCGTCCGCCCCCGATATTCCGCGGTTTTGAAGGATTTGTCCGGTCAGAGGAGAGATCCCCAGTTCGCTCAGGGGGAGTTTGCCATCTTCGGCGGGGGGCGGATGAAACTGCCATTTCATCTTAAGACCGGAGACATTTCCTGTATTTTTGCTGGATGAATTCTTCATTTCCATCGAATCCGATTCTTCAATCAAAATAGCGAAGGGGGATGATTCCTGTCAATCACATATTTGAACTTAAACTTTCCCAGCCCCAGTTTTTGAGGAAAGAACCCATGGCCGAGAAAAACTCGGAAGAGAGAGGGGCTAGCGCATGGGGTTCAGGCCGAAGGAATTCGGATCATCATCCTAAGGCGATTATGCTTTCATTGGGTCGGGCCTGTCCCGGGGAGATTCGCAAGGGGAGATGGTTTAGCCCAGTCTTGCCTCTGGAGTTATTTCCTCGCAGGCCTCTCTTTGCGGAGGATAGGCGGGAAGGGAATTAGAAAACCATGAACCCGCCGAGCCTGATGATCCGAATTTCTTCGGCCTGAACCCCAACGGTCACAAAAACGGGGGATGGGCAAGCATATTTCATCTCAAGGAAATGGGTTCTTGCCCATTCATCTTTCCCCGATGGGTGCCAGGTCGTGGGGCAAGGGGGTTCTGCGCAGAAATCATTCGGTTCGATTTAGAGTTGTCATTTTCGGTTAAAAATGCTATCTAAAATTAATAATTAGAATAAGCCGGTAACCGGCACAGCTTATTCCGGGAGGCGTAAGATGAAGAGATTCCTGGCTCCGATAGTGATCCTTAGCTCCCTTCTCTTCCTCATGGGAATGGGAGAACTGGGCGGTTCGGCCCCGGCCGACAAGGTCCCGTCTCCGGAAAAGAATTTTTCCGTGAAGGTGACGGACCGGGAGGGTATACCGACCTCCCTCTCCCAGTTCAGCCAGGAAGGGAAAGTTTTCCTCGCGGGGAAGCGGGGGAGCGCCACCGTCACCGTCCCCTTTGAAAAGATATCTCAGATTCAGTTTCAGGCCGCCGAGGGGAATGAAATTCCGGCCAAACTGACCCTGCGGACCCAGGAAAGCCTGGACTTGAAAGTGGATAAACGGTCGAAGTTTTACGGAAAGGCGGAATTTGGGACTTTCCAGATCGATGCCAAGGATCTGAAGACGGTCAACTTCCTCCCCTAGCCGCAGCCGGTAAATCTTCCAGTGGATGAAAAAAGGATATCACCGCAGAGCTCGCAGAGCCCGCGGAGAATAAATAAGAAAGGAATAATGGAACATTGGAATAATGGATGAACTACGGTTTTTTATTTTGCTGCGCGATTTAATCATTATTCCACCATTCCACTATTCCAGCATTCCAATTTGTCTGCTCGGCGATCTCTGCGCGCTCTGCGGTTCATCATTATTTTTTTTCGAAGAGTTGAAAAGGAGAAAAAGCGAATGGCGGTTAAAAAAGTTTCCCGCAAAAAACTGTTGAAGGAACCGGATGAGTTTATCTCCACCACTGGGCAAGTCATCCAGTTTTTGAGAACCCACCAGCGCCAGGTGACCCTGGCGGCGGTCATCGTTCTGATCGTGATCGCCGCGGGCGCGGGGACGTTTTACTACCTCAGGTTGCAGGAAGGAAAAGCGCTGGCCCTCCAGCAGCAGGCTTTGCAGCTATACCAGGAGGCCTACCGGACCTCTCAGGAGAATCCGGCGGCGGAGAAAAAGGAAGATTACCAGAAGGCCCTAGAGAAATTCAAAGAAGCGCTTTCCGCCTATTCCTGGGGAAGAACGGCTCAGGTATCCCAGGTCTTCATCGGCCACTGTCTTTACGCGATGAAAGAGTACGACCCGGCCCAGGCGGCTTACTCCAAAAGCCTCGACGGGCCTTTCCGCAATCTGGCCTTGAACGGCCTGGCCTATATTTCGGAGGCCAAAGGAGATTCGCAGAAGGCGCTGGAATATTTCCAGAAGAATATGGAAGACCCCCACCAGCCCTACCACATCGAGTCCATGCTGGGCGTGGCCCGCTGCTACGAGGCGCTGAAACAGAAGCCCAAAGCCCTGGAGATCTATCAGAAGGCCCTGGGCCAGGCTCCCAAGTCCGCCATGGCCGACTTCATCCGGTGGAAGGTGGGCGAGCTCAAGGGGTGAGAGAATGAACGAAGAAAGAACCGTCCTGTCGGGAAATGAAGCCATCGCCAGAGGAGCTTATGAAAGCGGGGTAAAGGTGGCGGCGGCCTACCCCGGGACACCCAGCACGGAGATCCTGGAGAGCCTGGGAGCCTACGCCGGTCCCCACGTGGAATGGTCCCCCAACGAGAAGGTGGCTCTGGAAACCGCCATGGGAGCTGCTTTTGGCGGGGCCCGCGCCCTGGCGGTGATGAAGCATGTGGGGGTAAACGTGGCCGCGGACCCTCTTTTCACCCTCTCTTATACCGGTGTGCGGGGCGGGCTGGTCCTGGTGACGGCGGACGACCCGGAGATGCACAGCTCCCAGAACGAGCAGGACAACCGCCATTACGCCCGGTTTGCCAAGGTCCCCATGCTGGAGCCCAGCGACAGCCAGGAAGCCAAAGAATTTACGAAGATGGCCTTTGAGCTGAGCGAGAAGTTCGACACCCCGGTCATGCTCCGGACCACCACCCGGGTCTCTCACTCCAAGTCGATCGTGCGCACGGCGGAGCCGACCGTTCCCCCGGTGAAGCCCGGGCTGGTGAAGGACCCGGTCAAACTGGTCATGCTCCCGGCCAATGCCCGCAAGCGCCACCCGGTGGTGGAGAAACGGATGGAAGATCTGGCCCGTTTCGCGGAAACCTTTCCCGAAAACCGGGTCGAGTGGGGCGAAAAGAAGGTGGGAATCATCACCAGCGGCATCTCTTATGAGTATGCCAAGGAAGTCATGCCCGAAGCCTCCTTCCTGAAGCTGGGAATGGTTTATCCCCTGCCCCGGGAGATGATCAAATCTTTTGCCTCCCAGGTGGAAAAACTCTACGTGGTGGAAGAGCTGGATCCCTTCATCGAGGAGCAGGTCCGGGCCATGGGACTGGCCGTGGAGGGCAAGTCGGCATTTCCCCTCGTGGGAGAACTGAACCCCCTCCTGGTGGAGAAGGGATTGAAAAATCTTCCACCCGCGGCGCAGGAGACAGCACCAAAACTCCCGGCCCGGCCCCCCATCATGTGCCCGGGATGTCCCCACCGGGGCATTTTTTCCATCCTGAACAAAATGAAGCTTTTTGTGACCGGGGACATCGGCTGCTATACTCTCGGTTTTCTGCCCCCCCTCAGCGCCATCGACACCTGCGTCTGCATGGGGGCCTCCATCGGCCATGCCATGGGCCTGGACAAAGCCCTGGGAGAAGAAGCGCTGGGGAAAGTGGTGGCGGTCATCGGAGACTCCACCTTCCTCCATTCCGGCATCACCGGCCTGCTCAATGTGGTCTACAACCGAGGGGCGGTGACGGTGATCATCCTGGACAACCACACTACCGCCATGACCGGCCGCCAGGACCACCCGGGAACCGGTTGCACCCTGCGGGGCGAGGAGACCTTTGAAGTGGACCTGGCCAAACTGGCCAAGGCCCTGGGGGCGAAACATGTCAAAACGGTAAACCCCTATGACCTGGCCGCCACGGAGCGAGTGATCAAAAAAGAAGTGAAGCGGCCGGAACCCTCGGTCATCATCTCCCGGGCCCCCTGCGTCCTCTCCCGCCGGGAAAAGGCGGTCAGCGGAAAGCCCCTGGCCGTGGATTCCGACCTCTGCGCGGGCTGCCGGTCCTGTCTCCGCCTGGGGTGTCCGGCTGTGGCCTGGGTCAAGGAAGAGGGGACCAACGCCGGGGGAAAGAAGAGAAAGGGAAGGGCGGCAATCGACGAGTTCCTCTGCAACGGATGCACCCTGTGCGCTCAAGTATGCAAATTCGGGGCGATAAAGGGAAACGATGGA
>JAPLIW010000080.1 GCA_026388915.1 Deltaproteobacteria bacterium | reverse complement strand
GCTAATATCTCCGTCCGGTCGGTGGACCGCTTCGATCGCAACACCGCCATCGAGGGAGTTCTGACCCTGGAGCGGATCGCCCGTCACTACTGGGAAGGAAAAGAAAACCTCCATCCTTCGTGGTATGAAGCGGATCAGAATTTTTTCCTGGGCTTTTCCTCCATAGCGATAGAGGAGATGACCGCCAGCCGCAGCTGGATGGAGATGAAACTCTACTATCAATTTTTCGAAGCCTTGAGGGCCGCCTGCCCGCGCATGCCCGAGCTGACCAGCACCATCGCCAAAAGTCTGAGGAAGCTCGGTCTGGAACCGGCTTCCCTGGAAAACCCTGCTCTTCGCGAGCTGAGCATCGAGTATTTCAACACCTTCATCCGCCTGACCCTCAACCGGCACGACGTCCGGTCGGTCTTCATCATCTTCGACCAGTACCGGACCTTTGCCGAAACGCTGGATGGAAAATTTCCCCGGGAGGTGTCCGAGATCGCCTATTACTTCTCCTATTACGGGGCCGCGGCCCGGGAACAAAACCTGCCCTTCGTGGTGGAGGCGGCGGCCCATGACTTGGGCTCCCTGGTGAAGAGAGCTTGGCAGAGCGGTTCTTCCATCCGGGAAGAATTGCTCGAACGTTTCCTGAACTATGACCGGCAGGCCCGTCCGGTTCTTCCGGGGGTAAAAAAGGCCCATGCCCTTTTGGCCAGTTACTTCCTGTTTTCAGGCCAGGAGGGCGCCGCGGACCTTATCCGCCAGAGCTTTCAGGGGCTCTCCCCGGATTTTATTCGCGCGCTGAAGGACGACCTGCTGCAGGTCACCCGCCAGAAGTACTGGGAGGTCAGCGAACGGCGGATGAACATCGAATTCGTCCCCGAGCCGCGAAGAGTAAAACTTCAAGAGTTCTTCGATACGGTACTGAGCCATCCGGTGGCATGAGATCGAATTTCTCATCACCAAAAATAATTTGACTTTAACTGCGGGGAAAGATATATATAACCACCCTTTCGCGCAATGTACCGCCAGGAGTGGAATCTCATCATCCCCTAAGAGATTTTTAAGAACTTGGATTCATCAAAAAGGAACAAAATGTCAGGGGCCGACCGGGCGAACCAGCCTGCGGTTTCTCTCCTGGTCTGGCCATCTTACCGAAAGCTTGAATCGGTTCCGCCCGAGGAATTTTCGAAATCCCGGCTTGGCTTCTGCGAGATTATGATCCCGTAAGGGAAGAATAGGAGGCGCAAGATGAGTAAGTTCGGCAAAGCCTTTTGGATTGGGTTAGCGATTCTCACGATGGTCGGGGTTTTCACCCTCGCTCCTCTTTCCTCCCCGGCTGCCGCCAAAGATCTGAAGATCGGAGCCATTTTCCCGCTTTCCGGTAGAGGCGCTACCTGGGGCATGGCCGCCCAGAAGGCCATCACCGTGAAGCAGAAGGAGGTCAACGCCAGGGGCGGCCTCAAGGTGGGCGGGGATACGTACAAGCTGGAGATCATCTGGGAGGATGACAAGTACAATGCCGCCGCCGGCCGGATGGCGGCGGAAAAGCTGGTCAACCGGGACCGGGTGAAGTTCATCCTGGGGTCCCAATCCTCTGCCGTTATCTTGGCCGTCCAGCCCATCACCGAGCCCAACAAGATCCTCTTCCTGGTGAATTCCTATGCCAAGGAAGTCCTCGCCCCCGACAAGCCCTACACCTTCCGCATGGTCCTGACTTCCAACGAAATCCTCCAGGGAATGTACCCCTGGATGAGAAAGACCTATCCGAATCTGAATTCCGTGGCCTTCATCGAACCCAACGATGCCAGCGGATGGTCGGTGGAAAAGGACTGCCAGCGCATGGCCGGGCAGAACAAGTACCAGGTAATCTTTTCCCAATTTTATGAACGGGGGACTTCGGATTTTTACCCTCTCCTCAACAAGATGATCGCCGCCAAACCGGACTTCGTGGACTTCAGCGGGTCGCCGCCAGGGGACCAGGCCCTGATGGTCAAGCAGATGCGCGAGCTGGGGTACAAGGGAAAGACCTTCTCCAGCACCACCATGGACCCGGCGGAATTCTGCAAGATCGCCGGGGTGCAGAACGCCGAGGGGCACATCAG
>JAPLIW010000373.1 GCA_026388915.1 Deltaproteobacteria bacterium | reverse complement strand
TATTGTTGCGGGGGACGAAGCGGGAGGAAGTGGAGCGGGGGCAGGTGGTGGCGAGGCCGGGGAGTATCACGCCGCACACGAAGTTTAAGGGGTCGGTGTATGTGTTGACGAAGGAGGAGGGGGGGCGGCACACGCCGTTTTTCAATGGGTATCGGCCGCAGTTTTATTTTCGGACGACGGATGTGACCGGGGTGGTGACGTTGCCTTCGGGGGTGGAGATGGTGATGCCTGGGGACAATGTGAATATAGAGGTGCAGTTGATCACGCCGATTGCGATGGAGAAGGAGTTGCGGTTTGCGATTCGGGAGGGGGGGCGCACGGTGGGCGCCGGGGTCATCTCCGACATCCTCGAGTAGCCTCGCCCCCGGCCCGGAGGCCCGACCGATCCAGGGAAAAAAGGGGAGTTCAACCCGTCGGGGATTGAACTCCTTTTGCCGTCTATATCGAAGGAGAGGAAAATCGTGAGAGAGATCGTAACTTTGGCTTGTTCCCTATGCAAGCGGAGAAATTATACCACGACGAAAAACAAGCGCTCGACCCCGGACAAACTGGAGTTCAAGAAATACTGCCGTTTTTGTCGCACCCATACTCCACACAAAGAGACCAAGTAGGCTGGCGGGGGATAGCAGACGGCTTTCCCAGGCCTTCCCTCGGTTGTTCAGAGGTCGCTCCATCGATCAGTGCACAGACGGTTGAACCGGCAGGCCAGTAGCTCTAACGGCTAGAGCACCGGACTCCAAATCCGGGTGTTGGGGGTTCGAATCCCTCCTGGCCTGCCAATGAAGGAGAATATTCCAACTCCGGAAGGGGAGACATGGAGAGGATCAAGGAATTTTTACGGACCGCCCAGCAGTTTTTCCGGGAGGTTCGGGTGGAACTGAAAAAAGTAACCTGGCCTTCGCGCAAAGAGACGATCGCCTCGACCTCGGTGGTCTTGATCACGGTGTTCCTGGTGGGGTTCTACCTGGGGGTCGTGGATCTGGGCCTCTCCCGGTTGATTAAGATTTTTTTGGAATAAGGCAGGGACACGCGATATGGCCCAAAAGTGGTACGTGGTGCACACCTATTCCGGGTTTGAGAACAAGGTCAAATCGGTCCTGGAAGAACGGGTCCGGTCGGCCAAGCGGGAGGATTTCTTCTCCGAGGTCCTGGTGCCGGCGGAGAAAGTGATCGAGATGATCAAAGGCAAGAAAAAGTCTTCTTCCCGGAAGTTTTTCCCCGGATACATTCTGGTGAAGATGGAGTTGAACGAGGAGACCTACCATCTGGTGAAAGAGACGCCCAAAGTCACGGGGTTTGTGGGCGACCGGTCCAATCCGGCCCCCATCCCGGACGCCGAGGTGGAGGAGATCAAGAATCAGATGAGCGAAGGGCTGCTCCGGCCCAAACACCGGCTGACTTTCGAAAAGGGCGACCAGGTCCAGGTGGTGGACGGCCCCTTTTCCAACTTTAGCGGGCTGGTGGAGGCCGTCAATCCCGACAAGGGAAAGGTCCGGGTCCTGGTGTCCATTTTCGGACGCTCCACCCCGGTGGAACTAGATTTCGCCCAAGTGAAGAAGGGATGAAACCAGAGGAAGACAATGGCTAAAAAAGTGGTTGGCATGGTGAAGCTGCAGATTCCCGCCGGACAGGCGAACCCTTCGCCGCCCGTGGGACCGGCCCTGGGGCAGCATGGGGTCAACATCATGGAGTTTTGCAAGGCCTTCAACGCCCAGACCAAGAACATGGAAGGCACGATCATTCCCGTGGTGATCACCATCTATGCGGACCGGTCTTTTTCTTTTATCACCAAAACCCCTCCGGCGGCGGTCCTGCTGAAAAAGGCGGCGGGGATCATCAAGGGGTCGGGAGAGCCCAACCGCAACAAGGTGGGGCAGGTGACCCGGGCCCAGGTGAAGGAAATCGCCCAGACGAAACTTCCCGACTTGAACACCACGAGTCTGGAGTCGGCCGTCCGCACGGTGGAGGGAGCGGCCCGGTCCATGGGCATCGAGATCGTAGAGGGATAAAAGCATGAGCAGCCGAGGGAAAAAATACGAAGAGGCCAGGAAGAGCGTCGACCGGAACAAGCGCTATGACCTGGAGATGGGAATCCAGATCCTCAAGGACACGGCCAAGGCCAAGTTCGATGAGAGTGTGGACATGGCCATCCGGCTGGGGGTGAACCCCAAGCATTCGGACCAGATGGTCCGGGGAACGGTGGCTCTGCCCCACGGGGTGGGCAAGAAGGTCCGGGTCCTGGTCTTTGCCAAGGGCGAGAAGGAGAAAGAGGCCCGGGACGCGGGAGCCGATTTTGTCGGAGCCGATGACCTGGCGGAGAAGATCACCGGCGGCTGGACCGACTTTGACAAGGCCATCGCCACCCCCGACATGATGGGCACGGTGGGAAAGCTGGGAAAAATCCTCGGACCCCGGGGATTGATGCCCAACCCCAAGGTGGGAACGGTCACCTTTGAGGTGGGCCGGGCGGTGAAGGAATTGAAGGCCGGACGGGTGGAGTTCAAAGTGGAAAAAACCGGCATCGTCCACACCACGGTGGGGAAAGCCTCCTTCGCCCCCGAGAAACTGAAGGAGAACGTGCTGGCCCTGATGGACGTGATCATCCGGGCCAAGCCCGCTTCCAGCAAGGGAACGTATTTAAAAAGCGTCGCCATCTCGACGACCATGGGGCCGGGGATCAAACTGGACCCCAATGATCTGCGGGTGGTGGCGAAAGCCTGACCCAGAAAGTAGGGTAGATTCGTCTAAGACCGTAGGTGCGTGGCACCACGCTTAATGGGGATTCCCCCGGCCTGCCGAGACGGAATGGATCCTGGAGGAGAAGATGGTGGTGGAGAAGATCATCGGATTCCGCAGCCCCGTTCCATCCCGGAGGTCGGCAAACCCGGAAGGGAGGTTATGGATTGAACCGCGAAGATAAGAACGAACGAATTGCCGATCTTCATCAGCGAATGAGCCAGGCCAAGGTGGCCATCCTGACCCGGTTCACGGGTCTGGATGTGGAGAAGATGACCCAGCTCCGTCGGGAGCTGCGCAAGGCGTCGGTGAATTACCGGGTCGTCAAAAACACCCTTTTCCGCCTGGCCGTCCGGGGAACCGACAAGGAGGTGTTGAGTTCCCACATGGAAGGGCCCGTGGGAGTGGCCTGGAGCGACGGGGAACCCGTGGCCCCGGCTCGGGTTCTGGCCAAGTACGCCAAGGAGTGGCCGGGGCTCAAGATCATGGTGGCCGCCTCCGACGGCAAGCTCTGGGGAACGGCGGATATTCAGGCCTGGGTTTCGCTGCCCAGCCTGGAGGGACTGAGGGGGAGAATTCTGGGCCTCCTCCAGGCTCCCGCCACCACCCTGGTCCGGCTCCTGGGCACGCCATCCACGCAGGTGGCCCGGCTGGTTCAGGCCCGGAGCGAGCAGAAAGAATCGTAACCAGATGATCTTTCGGGATCAAAACTTCATCCTCTAAGGAGAGAAAAAATGGCTGATTTACAGAAAATCGTGGAGGACCTGAGCAGTTTAACCCTGTTGGAAGCCGCGGAGCTGACCAAGCTTCTCGAGGAGAAGTGGGGGGTGTCGGCGGCCGCGGTGGCCGTGGCGGCGGCTCCGGGGGCGGCGGCGGGTGCGGCCGCTCCGGCAGTGGAAGAAAAAACCGAGTTTGACGCGATTCTCAGCGCCATAGGCGAAAAGAAGATCCAGGTCATCAAGGTGGTCCGCGAATTGACCAGCCTGGGCCTGAAAGAGGCCAAAGACCTGGTGGAAGGGGCCCCCAAACCCGTGAAGCAGGGGGTCTCCAAGGAAGAGGCGGAGACCATCAAGAAAAAGATGGAAGACGTCGGGGCCACCGTGGAGATCAAATAGGGAACCCGATCTCTTCGCGGTGCCCAAAACCCCCCCCGGGGGGGGATGAGGAGGAAATGAGGAATGGCTTCCCCAGGAAGCGCCCAGCCCATCGTCCGTTTGAATTTTTCCAAGATCGAAAAGATCATCGACATTCCCAACCTGATCGATGTGCAACGGAAGTCCTACGAGAGTTTCCTGCAGAAGGATGTGCCCCCGGAAGAGCGGCAGGAGACGGGGTTGCAGGCCGTTTTCAAGAGCGTCTTTCCCATCCGGGATTTCAACGAGACGGCGTCGCTGGAGTTTGTCAGCTACTCGCTGGGAGAGCCGAAGTATGAAGTGGACGAATGCCGCCAGCGGGGCATGACCTATGCCGCACCCCTCAAGGTGATCGTCCGCCTCATCAACTACGAAGTGGACGAAGAGGAGCGCAAGGCCCGGCCCCGGGTGCGGGACATCAAGGAGCAGGAAGTCTACTTCGGGGAAATTCCCCTGATGACCGACAAGGGCACCTTTATCGTCAACGGGACCGAGAGAGTGATCGTGAGCCAGCTCCATCGCTCTCCCGGCATCCTCTTCGAGCATGAAAAGGGGCGGACCCATACGGGCAAACCCCTGTATTCAGCCCGGATCATCCCCCACCGGGGGTCTTGGCTGGACCTGGAGTTTGACACCAAGGGTCTGCTCTACGTGCGGATCGACCGGAGGCGGAAGTTCCCGGTCACCATCGTTCTGCGGGCCCTGGGGTATTCGGCCGAAGACCTGCTGGGTTTCTTCTACCGCACGGAAAAAGTTTTTTTCAAAGAAGACCGGATCTACAAAAACCTCGACTTCGAACTGCTGGTCAACAAGCGGGCCACGGAGGATATCCGCCATCCCCAGACCGGCGAGGTCGTGGTGCGCAAGAACCGCAAGATCGCCGCGGGCGCTCTGAAGAGACTGTCCGAAGCCAAGGTCAAGACGATCCCCCTCGAAGCGGACGACCTGGCCGGCCGCTATCTCGCCCGGAATGCGGTCCATCCCCAGACCGGCGAGGTCCTGCTCCCCTGCAATACGGAGTTGACCCAGGAGCGGGTGGAGGAGCTGCGGACCGCCGGGGTGAAAGAGATCGATCTTCTCTTCATCGATCACCTGAACGTCTCCCCTTCCATGAGAGACACGCTGGCCGCCGACCGGATCGAGGATACGGAATCCCGGACGATCGAAGAACACCGCCGGCAGAACCCCCAGGACAAGACCCCTGCCTCCATCTACAACGCCATGCTGGAGATCTACCGGCGGCTGCGTCCCAGTGAACCCCCCACCCTGGACACGGCCAAGACGTTCCTGGAGAACCTGTTCTTCAACCCCGAGCGGTATGACCTTTCCCGGGTGGGAAGGCTGAAGATCAATCACCGTCTGAAGAGGAACGCTCCCCCGGACAGCCGGATACTGCAGCGCGAAGACATCCTGGAGGCGGTGAAATACCTCGTCGAGCTGAAAGACGGGATGGGGGAAGTGGACGACATCGACCATCTGGGAAACCGGCGGGTGAGGGCCGTGGGCGAACTCCTGGAGAACCAGTACCGCATTGGTCTGGTTCGCATGGAGCGGGCGATCAAGGAGCGGATGTCGCTCCAGGAAATTGAAACGCTGATGCCGCACGACCTGATCAACGACAAGCCGGTGACGGCGGTGAT
>JAPLIW010000944.1 GCA_026388915.1 Deltaproteobacteria bacterium | reverse complement strand
AGGGAGAAGATCATGGAGGCATGGTATGAACATTGCGGTGCAGATACAAGAAGTGAGAATTAAGAGTATAAGCGTCGCCGAAGACACCATTACTGCTCAGCTTGTGGATGGGCGGACAATCAGCGTTCCCCTTGCCTGGTCATGGCGATTGTCGGAGGCTACGTCCAAACAGCGGGCAAATTGGGAAATCATCGGGGACGGTCAGGGCGTGCACTGGCCCGATATTGATGAGGACATTAGCGCTGAAGGCATGCTTTACGGTATTCCCGCTCCAAGACCTCGAATGTCCTCCAAGTGCAATCCAAGATCAGAAAAAAGGAAGAGGGCGGCTAACCACCGCTCCAACCCGACCGGATAAAGCACCGCGGGTTAAGCGGGGCGGCTACTAAAATGCACAAGGAATAAATGATGGATCAAAAAGAAAAAAAGCAGAGGCGTATTCAGGAGGTTAGATCCCTGCTGGATCAGTTTTCGAAACAACACCTATCTCCACAATTGTCTCAATACGTTTTTGAGCTGTGGGAACAGATTGGAAGAAAACGTAACTATATTATTACAGGAGGGAAAAAGGAGGTCTGGGCATCTGCGGTTGTGTATGTTATTGCTCGTCTCAATTTCCTGTTTGACAAGGATAATTCCAGCTTCCTTCCACCGGATACGATATGCAAGTTCTTTGATACCAAGAAAACGACGGTATCCGCCCGTGCGAGCGATATTGAAAAAGTCTTCAAGATTCGTATGGGGCATGAAGGTCTATGCAATCCGGAGATTTCAGATTCCCTCTCCTTTGTTCGTTTGCCTAATGGCCTGGTTCTCAGCAAGAAAATGGCAAAAGAAATGGGGATCTTGTAGTCCGGAAGCTAGAAAGGCCAAACATTTCGCTTGAGGATGACGTGGAAAGCGCTGACGCGCTTCCTACGCTCCTCAGCTCTGCGTTAGCAGCAGTCAAAGTGTGTACGGACCCAATAACAGTAAGAGAAATGAGGTTTGAACATGACTACTAAGGAAATAGCCATAAGGAGCATTCAAGAACTCCCGGAAGACGCTACCTGGGAAGATATCCAGGAGAGGGTTAACTTCGTGGCAGGAGTACGTAAAGGTCTTCGTGAGCTCGATAAAGGTAAGGGTATTCCCCATGAGCGGGTCAGGGAGGAGTTCAGAGAATGGCTTTCAAGCTGATCTGGTCTCCGACGGCGAAATTTGATCTCAAGGACATTGCGGCCTTTATCGCAGAGGACAATGCTTCGGCAGCCGGGCGATTCGTCAGGAGCCTATTCCAAGCTGTGGAGGGTGATTTCCGGATACTTTGTCCGGTATCCCCGGTGAGCAATAATCAAAGGGCGTTTGGCGGTCTTCAGATCGAACAAGGATTTCTTCATATGCTCATCTCACAAAAACATAATTTAACTTTTGACCTCTAAGACCACCCCCTCACCATGCCCTCTCCCCCAGGGGAGAGGGGAAGTTGGAGGGGCCTGAATGGTAAGGAATCAAATGCGTTCGTATGAGTTCGGT
>JAPLIW010000548.1 GCA_026388915.1 Deltaproteobacteria bacterium | reverse complement strand
ATCCGCGTCCCATTCAGTCTTTTATCTTTAAATCCGTTGCGAATATAAAATCTGTGTTTATCTGTACTACTTACGTTCAAACTCTGAAATTTTTACTAAGCAAAAAGCATCCCCCCCACCATAACCCTCCCCCTCGAGGGGGGAGGGGAGGGAGGGGGTGATTCCTTTTGGTTGCGGCGCAGCCGCGCTAAGTTCATCTGTGTCCCATTAAATTGTAAGAAAGGTTTTTTATGGATTGGTTTTCCAGAACGAAATTGACTCGCAGGGATATATTAAAAGGAGCGGTCGCGGCAGCGGCCCTGCCCAAGATGTTCTTCCTCTCGTCTTATTCCCGTCCTTCCGTGGCTTATGCCGCGGGAGATGCCGACCTGGTGATCGCCCAGCAGGGGACCCCCACCCAGCTCCTGCAGGCGGCCATGGCGCCTCTCGGAGGGATGGGAAGGTTTGTGAAGAAGGGGCAGAGGGTGGTGATCAAGGCCAACATCGCCTGGGCGCGGACCCCCGAGCAGGCAGCCACCAACAATCCTGAACTGCTTTCGGCCCTGATCAAAATGTGTTACCAGGCGGGGGCGAAACGGGTCGCGGTCTGGGACCACACCTGCGACAATTATCAGTTCTGCTTCTCCCGGTCGGGCCTGAAGAAAGTCACCCAGGACGCCGGGGGAGACATCTATTCCGGCCACGGCCGGAACGTGTACAAGAAGGTTGAGATCCCCAGGGGCAAGAAACTCAAGGAAGCGGAATTCATCCAGGATGTGCTGGAAACCGATGTTTATATCACCTTTCCCCTTCCCAAGCAGCACTTTGCCACCGAACTCACCCTGGGCCTGAAGAATGCCATGGGGACCACCTGGGACATGGAACTTCTGCACAAGATCGACCTCCATCAGTGTATCGCCGACATCAACACGGTCCGCAAGCCGGACCTGGTGGTGGTTGACGCCATCCGGATCCTCACCACCAACGGGCCCAAGGGGCCGGGGAAGACGGAGGACATCGGGGAGGTGTGCGCCACAACGGATATGGTGGCGGTGGACGCCTACTGCGCTTCCTATTTCAGACATCCCAAGACGGGAAAGCCCTTCCGGCCGGCGGAGATCCGGTTCATCAAGAATGCTTACGACCTGGGCCTGGGAGAGATGAACCTCTCCAAGGTCCGGATGAAGAAGGTCAAGGCCGCATGACGGGAAAGCTCCAATGGGCAAGGAGAACCGTCCAGGCCGTCTCCTTCTTTTTCCTCCTTTACTTGATCCTTCAGGCTGCCTTCCCCCTGGAAGTAAGAATTCCGGTCGATCTGTACCTGCGGTTGGATCCCTTCATCGCCATTGTCGCTTTTCTGACCCAGGGCGAGATCATCATCCGGATGCTTCCGGCCCTGGGGGTCCTCCTCCTGGTGGTGATCTTCGGCAATTTTTTCTGCGGGTGGTTCTGTCCCATGGGGGCGACCCTCGATTTCTTCGACCGGGTCCTCTTCCGGGAAAAGAAGCGCTCCAAGCCCTTTAATGACCAGCCCCTGAAAAGGCTCCGTTACGGGATTTTTATTTTCGCCCTGGCCGCGGGGCTTCTAGGCCTGCAGGTTCTTTACCTCCTGGACCCCATCAGCCTGATTACCCGGACCCTGGTCATTGCCTTTTACCCGCCCGCGGTCTACATCTATAATCATCTCCTGCCGGAGATCCAGCGGTTTCTTCCCGGCAATCCTTTCATCCTTCCGGCGATGAAGCTTCCCATCTTCAAAGTCAACCTGCTGATTTTTCTGTTCTTCGCGGGAGTTCTGGCCCTGGGGGTCATCCGCAGGCGGTTCTGGTGCCGCTACCTCTGCCCCCTGGGGACTCTCTTTTCCCTTACCTCCCGTCTCCGAATGGTGCGGCGTTCGGTGGGGGAGGCCTGCGTGGAGTGCCTGAAGTGCGCCAAAGAGTGTTCCGTGGGCGCCATCCCTGCTGAAACTCCCCGGCAGTACCGCCAGCAGGACTGCATTTCCTGCTTCCAATGCCTGGATTGCCCGCCGGAGGCCACCGCCTTCGGCTTCCACCTTCCCCGGTGGAAGACGGCCGAGGGGGTTTCTCTTTCCCGGAGGTATGTGGTGGGGTCTCTGGCTTTCGGCGCCTTCTCCGCCCTGGCGATTAAAACCAACCCCCTTCAAACCGAGAGCGGGCTGAAGAACAACCGGCTCATCCGCCCCCCGGGCGCCCTGCCGGAAAAGAATTTTGTCTCCGTCTGCACGGGCTGCGGGGAATGCCTGAAGGTCTGTCCCAACAACGCCCTCCAGTCCACCTTCCTGGAAGCGGGGCTGGCCGGTCTCTTCACGCCCCGGCTGGTTCCCCGCATCGGCTACTGCGAGGAGCACTGCAACTTCTGCGGGAGGGTCTGCCCTACCGAAGCCATCCGCCCCCTCTCCGTGGAGGAAAAGCAGAAGATCCAGATGGGCGTGGCCAAGATCGACAAGACCCGCTGCATCGCCTTCGAGGAAGGAAAGATCTGCCTGGTCTGCAACGAACAGTGTTCCTACCATGCCATCGTGGGCGATGATAAGAAACGGCCCATGGTGAAGGAAGAAATATGCACGGGCTGCGGCATCTGCGAGAACAAGTGCCCGGTGGACGGGGAGTCGGCCATCATCGTCTACACTTCCGGGGTGCAGAAGAAGGTAAAGCCCCAGCCGGAAAGCAAAGCCTGACGCATAATGCGGAATGGCGAATGCGGAATTCGCAATCAAAACCGAAATGGACACAGATGAACACAGATACACACAGATTTTATATTCGCAAAAGAATCAAAGACAAAAGACATAATGGGACGCGGATGAACGCGGATCAACACGGATGAAGCATTCATAAAGAAATAGGGATAAAGCGCAGAAGGCGCAAGGATTTTGCTTTTGTATTAATTCCGCATTCCGCACTCCGCATTCCGAATTTCAATCTGATTTAGTTGCATTGACTTCCCCCCCTTTTTTGTTCTATCCTCTCCCTGCAGGGAAAATCCCCCAAAGGAGCCGGCCATGAGCGAATGGAAGAAGACTTCATGCGTCCTCTGCAATAGTAACTGCGGCCTGGAAGTGACCACCGAGGGCAGCAGGATCCTCAAGGTCAGGAGGGATAAGGAAAACCCCCGATCCCGGGGGTACATCTGCCGGAAGGGCGCCAACATTGCCTATTTCCAGAACAACCCGGAGAGGCTGAAATACCCCCTCAAGCGCGTGGGAGAACGGTACGAGCGCATCTCCTGGAAGCAGGCCCTGGATGAAATCGCGGCCAGGTTGAAAGAGGTCGTGGGGCAGCACGGGCCTCGTTCCGTGGCCTACATGGGCGGGGGAGGGCAGGGTTGCCATTTTGAAGCGGCCTTCGGAGTCCGCTTTCTCCACGGGCTGGGGTCCAAAAATCACTACAGCCCTCTGGCCCAGGAACTCACCGGTTACTTCTGGGTGCAGGGCAAAGCCTTCGGGCGGCAGTACATGCATGCCGTTCCGGACATCGCGGGATCGGATTTCATGGTCTTCTGGGGGGCCAATCCCATGGTAAGCCACGACATCCCCCAAGCCCCGGTGGTTCTGCGCGACAAGAAGAAAGAGCCGGGATTCAAGCTGGCCGTGGTGGACCCCCGGATTTCGGAGACGGCCAAGCTGGCGGATATCCATCTCCGGCTCAAGCCCGGGACCGATGCCCTTCTGCTGAAGGCCATGATCAAAATCCTCCTAACGGAAGAAGGGCTGCTGGACAAGGAGTATCTTGCCGGGAAGGTGAACGGATTCGAGGCGATCCGGAATTGGTTCGATGATGTGAAGATAGAAGAAAACTGTCGGGTCTGCGGCCTGGATCCGGGCGCGGTTCGCGAATTCACCCGCCTCTTTGCCACCCGGAAGAGCACCTGGCGCAGCGACCTGGGAATCCTGATGGGACGCCACAGCACGCTGAACTCCTACCTGGAGCTGATCCTGCTGGCCCTGGCCGGCCGCATCGGGGTCAAGGGCGGGAACGTTTTCGGCGGGCACCTGATGCCCATGGGGTCCCACACCCCCGAAGAAGACCCGGGGACCTGGAGGACGGTGGCCACGAATATTCCCCTCATCATGGGG
>JAPLIW010000724.1 GCA_026388915.1 Deltaproteobacteria bacterium | reverse complement strand
CGCTGCTGTTCTCCTGCTTGGAAATCTTCCAGCGCATGTATACTTTCGCCACGGCGAGAACCCCCACGGCCCCGATGACCTCGCACGCAATCTGGAGCCCCTTGCTAGGGGCGATTTTTTCCACAATCCAGGGGTCGGTGATGATCATCTCCCCGCCGACCCGGCCCAGGACCGCGGCCCCGATCCAGACGATGATCGGGTATTTATCCATGAGCAGGGAGAGGAGGGAGCTGGTGAAGACCACGAAGGGGATGCTCAGGGCTAGGCCGAAGAGGAGGAGGAAGAAATTTCCCTTGCACGCCCCGGCCACGGCCAGGATGTTGTCCGTACTCATGATGAGGTCGGCGATCACGATGACCCGGATGCACTGCCAGAAAGTCGTCGCCTCTTTCTGAAATTTGTCCTCCGGGGCGCCTTCGATGAAGAGCTTTACGGCGATCCACAGGATTAAAACTCCCCCGAGTAATTTAACGAAGCTGATCTGCAGAAGCTGGGCCACGAAGAAGGTGAGAACCACCCGCAAGGCCACCGCGGCCCCGGCTCCGAAGATGATTCCGCTCCTCCTCTGCTTCCCATGAAGGCTTTTGACCGCCAGGGCGATGACCACCGCATTGTCTCCCGCCAGGACCAGGTCGATGAGGACGATGCTGAGAAAGCCGACGCAGAAATCCCAGGTGAAGTCGATTTTGCCCAGCCATCCCGCATCAATTCCTGAGGCGGCCAGGGCGGGACCGCTCAAGACCAGCCCGGCGAAGATGGCCATGGCGAAAAACCAATAACCGAGCTTTGAATTTCTTTCTCTTTCCATCCTTATTCCTTCCATGATCGAATTGATTTTTTTCGGCTGATTGAAGGAGAATAAATAATCTTATCTTAATATTCCCAATAGTCAATGATTTTTGGATTCCTTCTCCGGGAGGAAATTCTCCCTTGGAACAGGCGTGAACCGAGCTTCCCCGCTGTCTCTGGGGCTGAGGGGGCCGGACCGGAAAGATCGACCTGAGAAGGCCATCGGGAAGGGGCTTTTAGGAAAAAAGCCGATCCAATTCGGCCCGCCGGACCCTGGCGGTGGCTTCTTCCATTTTGGAGGCGATCTCCCGGGACGAAGAGCTCTTTACGGTTTGGTGGACTGCCTGGTAGACCTCTCGTTCCGCCTGCTCGAGTTCCTCCAAAAAAGCGACGTACTCTTCCCGGCTCGGGTAGGCGTTCTTCACCAGGGAGGGATAGTCCTTCCCTTCGGCATTCAAGAGCCGGCAGTAGTGTTCGATAAGCAGGTCCATTTCTCTCAGTTGTTTCTGGCGGATTTTGTTGGAATACAGCCCCGCTTTATCCCCGGCCAGGATGTTTCCAGTTTTCTCCTTGATTTGTTCCCGGGCCTCTTCCCTGCTTTTTCCCTTGTCGACCATGGTGAAGGCGGCTTCCAAGGCCAGCTTCTTGGTGAAAAGAAAATTCAAGGTGAAGGTTTCCTTCGATCGTTTGACTTGGAAAAAACTAAGGAGAAACAGGATGGGAATCAGGATCTCCCAGGCCGAAACCGGTTTGACTTCGATTACCGCATAGGCCACGGCCTTGGCCAGAGACCGTTCCTGGGCATGAATATTTTGGTATTTGGTGTCCAAAACCCTCGGGAGAAGTCTCCCCATTTTATCTCTCCCCTCCCTCCGGGAATATTTGATCCACTTCCTTTTTCCGCAGCTGCGCGACCTGCACTTGTTCGGCCCGCAGGCGGTCCCAGGATTCGGCCGTGCCTCCCTGGATTTCGGCCAGGCCCTGATCGACTTCCCCCTCGGCCGCCGTGAGCCGGGCCACATGGACTTCATAATTCTCCCGGGTTCCGTAGGTATTTCGGACCAGCCCGGAATAGCTCTCTCCTTCGCCCTGCAGGAGCTGGGAATAGTGACCCATGAGAACCCGGATCTGCTTCCTGTGCCCGTGCAGGACTCGAGGAGAATAGACCTTTTGAGCGGAGAGCCATTCTTGAATCTTATTCTCCGCCCGGGACAGGAGTCCATCCCGGTCCTCTCCCTCGATCATTTGACGGGCCGCGTCCAGGGCCAGTTTCCGGGGGAAAAGAAAAAGGGTGCTGTATTGCTGGATGGCCCTCCGACGCCTGAGGATATTCCACAGGAACATTCCCGGCAGCAGAAAGTGCCAGGCAGTCAGAGGCCTTCTCATCCACAATCCAAGCGCCACTGACCGGGAAAATGATTCTTCTGCGGATAGAGCGACCTGGTAATTTATCAGATAGTCCTCGGTCATCGCAGGATCCCAACATACCATCCGGGGTCTTTCCCCGTCAATTCTTACCCCATTTCGATCTAAAGCTAGAGAACGAGCTTCCGCCCCATAGACGACTCCGCCATATTTTCCAAAAAAAGGGGGCTCGTGGCCCCCTCTTCCTATCTTATGTATCGACCTTTAATCTGGGAGGATGGGCGGGATGAAGTATTTTCCCGACCAGAGAAACCAGACCACGATCAGGGTCCAGATGATGTTGAAGCCCTGGGCGATGAAATAGGCGATCGCCGGCCTGCCCCCCCCGACCGAGACCAGCTCTTTGATCTGGGTCTCCAGGCCGATGCACACGAAACATATGGCGAACAGCCAGACGCGATATCCTTGCATCAGGCCGGTGATTTCTTTGGCGCCTTTATCGCCCATCGCGGGCAGGACCCAGAAAGAAACGACAAGGGAGGCCACTACGAAGCCGACGATGAACTTGGGGAAACGGTACCAGATCTCGGCATAGGAGGGCCTTTCCCCGGTGCTCTTCTTCTCGAGGGAAAGAGCCGCCCAGAGGGCCAGGAGGAAGGCGGCAAACCCGATAAGGACGTTCTGAGACATTTTAACCAATACTGCCGCATCCAGCGCAGCCTTCGAGCCCAGGATTCCCCCGGCCGCCACCACCGCTCCGGTGTTATCAATGACCCCAGCGACCCATGCACCGGCCATATTGTTGGGAAGGCCCATCCATCTGGCGAGAGGAGGCATGATGAAGATTAGAAGCACAGCACAGATCATCAGCCACGCGATGGTGTAGCTCACCTCTTTAGGATCCCCCTGGACCGCACCGCCCGCAGCAATGGAGGCTGAAACACCGCAGATGGAGTTGCCGGTGGCGATGATGCTGGAAAACCGTTCTGACAATCCAAATTTGCGGCAGATCCAGTAAGTGAAGAACCAAACCACAATGACTACCAGCAGGGCCTGAATCAATCCCACTGCACCGGCCTTCATCACCACTTGGAACATGATCTCCGCCCCCATACAGACCAGGCCGATCTTGATAAAAAACTCGGTCATGATGGCTGGCTTCAGCCACTTGGGAACGCCCAGGAAGTTGCTGATGATAAGCCCGATAATCAACGCCCAGAGGACGTATTCAAACCCATAGGCATTGATCTGCTTCTGATTGGAAACGACCAGGGCGACAAAGGAGACAAGATAAATGACCAGGAACCCGGGGATATAGCCCTTGACTGGCTTTTTCATGGCCGCCGCCCCGATCGAGGTCAAGATCACTAAAACCAAAAACAGCTTGGTGAGGGACCAAAAGGCCATAGCCCCCCGCGGAAAAGCCTGAGAGAATTCCGTCCATCGAGCCAGCTTCGGAACGGCGGGCAGCAAGGCAACCAGAGCCAGGAGCAATAAAAACCAGCCGATCCAGCAGGCCCACCAGTCTTCCTTCTTCCATAACGACGACCAATCGATTCCTTTGTTCGCCATCATTCCCTCCTATGATTGATCCATAAAATGTTCGTATCCCCTACCCTCCCGAAAGAACCCTTTCGGCGGGACAGACCTCATCGATAAAGCGGGCTCCCACCTCCCTTCGTCAGGAAGCAAATTCTTTAATGCTCACTCCAAAATGGCTTCCCCCAATATCCCCGACGGGGAAGAGGCGTCGTTCAGGCATAAAATGTATTGGATGAATCAGGACTGGCTAAAAAACTAGAAGAATTATATCACCGCCTTGAAAAAACCCGCAATACTCTTTTTTCTCTTGCCCCCCTTCACTTTTGCGACTCTTTTTCTAAGGGGAAAGAAAGCTTGTGGTCCGGGAGCAAGGGCGTTACGTGCAAAAAGCATCGGCGGGAAAAGAATTCGCTCAGGAGATCCCCTCCGTGCTTCCGCAGGGTGAGGCGGGCCTATCGGGCGTTACCCAATTCGGAATGTGGAATTCGGAATTTTTACTTCTTTTTTCCCATTCCGCATTCCGCACTCTGCATTCCGCATTTCAATTGCCCGCCCGGCCCAAGAAAGGAGGGTCGCCTCATGGTTTTTGCGCGTAACGCCCTTGCTTCCGGGCCGGGCAATGCCTGGAATTTAATCCATCTTCCGCCCACTTGGCGAAAAGTGAAGGGGCAAGTCTTTTTTTCTTTTTTCTTGAACCCCACTCCTTCCTGTGATAAAAATTTATGAATATGCGAGATTATCAGGCATTCCGCCCATCTCCACCCCTCATGAGTTTAGGAGGGGCTTATCTCTTTTTCCGAGGCCCCGATGGACTATAAAGACACCCTGAATCTGCCGAAAACTTCTTTCCCCATGAAAGCCAACCTTCCCAAGCTCGAACCGGAGATTCTGAAAAAATGGGAAGAAGGAAAGATCTATCAGAAGCTGCGGGAGATTTGCAAGGATCGCCCCAAATACATCCTGCACGACGGCCCCCCTTACGCCAACGGGCACATCCACATCGGGACCGCTTTGAACAAGATCCTCAAGGACCTCATCGTGAAGTCCAGGAATATGGCCGGGTTCAACGGGGAGTATGTTCCCGGCTGGGACTGCCACGGACTGCCCATCGAGCACGAGGTGGACAAGAGTCTGGGAAGCAAAAAGGGCTCCTATCCCATTTCCGAGAAGAGGAAACTATGCCGGGAATTTGCCACCCGGTTCATCGACATCCAGAGGCAGGAGTTCATACGGCTGGGCGTCATGGGCGAGTGGGAGAACCCCTACCTCACCATGAGCTATGACTATGAGGCCACCATTGCCCGTGAGTTCGGCCGGTTTGTCGGCAAGGGATCGGTGTACCGGGGCAAGAAACCGGTGTACTGGTGCGCCACCTGCCAGACCGCCCTGGCCGAAGCCGAAGTGGAATATGAAGACCATAAGTCCCCATCCATCACCGTCAAGTTCCCGGCCGTCTCCGACTTCGGGGAACGCTTCCCGGCCCTCAAAAACAAGAAGGTGTTTGTCCTGATCTGGACCACCACCCCCTGGACCCTTCCCGCCAACCTGGCCATTGCCTTTCACCCCGACTATAAGTATGTGGCGGCGGAGGTGGATGGGGAGGTGTGGATCCTGGCCGAGGCGCTCCTGGAGCAGGTCATGGCCCAGGCCAAGAAAAAGCAGTATAAGGTTCTGGAGAAATTCCCGGGCAAGGAAACGGAGGGCCTGAAGTGCCGCCATCCTTTCCTGGACCGGGAATCCCTGCTCATCCTGGCCACGTACATCACCCTGGATACGGGGACCGGCTGTGTTCATACCGCTCCCGGTCACGGCCAGGAAGACTACGAATCCGGGCTGGAGTACAACCTTCCCATTTATTCTCCGGTCGATGACCAGGGAAGATTTACGCCGGAGGTGAAGTTTTTTGCGGGGCAGTATGTTTTTGACGCCAACGATGCGGTCATCCAGAAGCTCCGGGAAGTGGGCGCGCTGATCCACAGCGAGATCTACACCCACCAGTACCCCAACTGCTGGCGCTCCAAGAACCCCATCATCTTCCGGGCCACGGAGCAGTGGTTCATCTCCATGGAGAAGAACGGATTCCGCCAAAAGGCTCTGGAGGCCATCGACAAAGTAAAATGGATCCCCCACTGGGGCCATGACCGGATCTACGGCATGATCCAGAACCGCCCCGACTGGTGCATCTCCCGCCAGCGGGCCTGGGGCGTCCCTATCGTGGCCTTCGCCTGTGTGTCCTGTGGGGAGGTGCTGACCGAAGAGCCCCTGGTCGAGCACGTGTCCAGACTCTTCGAAAAAGGAGGAGCCGACGCCTGGTTCGACCTTTCGGTGAAGGAACTCCTTCCCCCGGGGACCCGTTGTCGGAAATGCAAGGGAGAAGAATTCAAGAAAGAGACCGATATTCTGGATGTCTGGTTCGATTCCGGAGTGAGCTACGCGGCGGTCTGCGAAAAAAGGCCCAACCTGAAATTTCCCGCCGACATGTACCTCGAGGGAAGCGATCAGCACCGGGGATGGTTCCACAGCTCCCTCCTGGCCTCGGTGGGAACCCGCGGACAGGCCCCCTACCACTCGGTCCTTACCCACGGGTTCGTGGTGGACGGAGAAGGGAGAAAAATGTCCAAATCCCTGGGGAACGTGATCGTTCCGGAGGAGGTCATCAAGCGGTACGGCGCCGAGGTCCTCCGCCTCTGGGTGGCGGCTGAGGACTACCGGGACGACATCCGCATCTCGGAGGAGATTCTCTCCCGCCTCTCCGACGCCTACCGGAGAATCCGCAACACCTGCCGGTTCCTCCTGGGGAACCTGTGCGATTTTGACCCGAAAAAAGACGCGGTCCCGGATTCGCAGCTCCAGGATTTGGACCGCTGGATCCTCCTGCGTCTGCAGAAGTTGAACTCCCGGCTGAAGGAGGCTTACGCCAATTTTGAATTCCACATGGTCTTTCACGGGATCCATAATTTCTGCTCCGTGGACCTGAGCGCTCTCTACCTGGACATCCTGAAAGACCGTCTGTACACCTCCCCGGCGAATTCTCCCCAGCGCCGGGCCGCTCAGACCACCCTTTACAAGATCCTGGACGCCCTGGTTCGTCTCATGTCGGTCATCCTTTCTTTCACCGCCGAGGAAGTCTGGGGGCATATCCCGGGAGCGAAGGAACGGGCCGAAAGCGTGCACCTGACTCTGTTCCCGGAGGTGGAGTCTCAGTATCTCGACTCCAAGCTGGAGGAGCGCTTCGAGCTTCTTCTCAAGGTGCGGACCGAAGTCTCGAAGATCCTGGAAGCCGCCCGGCAGGGCAAGGTGATCGGTAACTCCCTGGAAGCTTCCGTGACCCTGAATGCCCCGGAGAAGCTCCTCTCCTTCCTGCGGGAAAACGAAGCCAACCTGAAGGATTTTTTTATTGTCTCGGAGGTCCGGCTGTCTCCGACCGTGCCCCCCGGAGCCCAGCAGTCCAAGGAGGTCGAAGGCCTCCAGGTACTGGTTTCCCGGGCCGGCGGCCAGAAATGCCCGCGGTGCTGGGTCTATGATCCGAAGGTGGGAGAAGGAGCCGGTCTCTCCCCGGTCTGTCCCCGGTGTCAGAGCGCCATCGCCGCCATTCGGGCGGAAGGGAAATCGTGAGCCCCAAATACACACTGGCAGGTCTCATCAGCGGAGCGGTCCTGGTTCTCGATCAGGTCACCAAATTCCTGGTGGACAACACCCTGACGATGCACCAATCGATCGCTATCATCCCGAATTTGGCCAGCCTGACCTATGTGCGGAACACCGGGGCGGCTTTCGGTTTCCTGGCCGGAACCCGCTCCAGCCTGCGGATCGTTTTCTTCGCGCTCATTTCCTCCGTGGCCATCGGGTGCATCGTTTACCTGATCCGGGGCCTTCGGCCGCAGCAGAAAATCCTGCTCGCGAGCCTTTCTCTGATCCTGGGAGGAGCCATCGGGAACCTCATCGACCGGCTGCGCCTGGGCGAGGTGATAGACTTTATCGACCTTCACTGGTATGATGTTCATTGGCCGGCGTTCAACGTGGCCGATTCGGCCATAACCATCGGGGTGGTCATTCTCTTCATCCAGATGCTGCGCAAAGGATCTTTAACTTTCGGATAAAAATAAGAAAGACCCGTTACTGGTTACTCGTTAATCGTTCCGGGCACACCGTCCTTCCGGCTTCCAATAACGAGTAACCAGAAACTAGGAACCAGGAACAGGTGATTCCAAACTCGAAACTCCAAACTCGAAACACGGAACTCCATTCGTATGTATCCTATTCTGCTTAAAATCGGCGAATTCACCCTCCACACTTACGGTTTCCTCCTGGCCGTGGGATTCTTTCTGGCGGTGATGCTCACCTTGCGCGAAGCCCGACGAGTCGGGCTTGATCCCAATGTGATGATGGACCTGAATTTCTATGTCCTTCTTGCGGCGCTGATCGGCTCCCGGGTTTTTTATGTGATCACCAGCTGGGAGGAGTTTCGGGACAATCCGGTGGACATCGTCCGGTTCTGGAGGGGAGGACTGGTTTTTTACGGAGGGTTAATCTTTGCCTTCCTCGTCGGCCTCTGGTACGTGCGGAAGCATCATTTGAATTTTCGCCAACTGGCGGATATCGTCGCCCCTGCCATTTCCCTGGGCCAGGCCATCGGGAGGCTGGGGTGCTTCTCCGCCGGCTGATGTTACGGGTTACCCACGGAGGCTCCGTGGGCAATTACTTTCACCGACCCCGAATCGTTGGCCCCCCGGGGAATCGCTCTCCATCCGACCCAGGTTTACGAATCCGCGGGCGATTTCGTAATCTTCGCCATCCTGATGGTCATGCGGAAAAAAGAACGATTCCAGGGCAAACTCTTCTGGTTTTACCTGCTCTTTTACTCTACCATGCGGTTCTTCGCGGAGTTTTTCCGCGATGATCCCCGGGGCTGGGTCATTCCTCAGACTCTATCCACCTCCCAGGGAATCGGAATCGCCGCGGCCATTCTGGCCATTTACATGCTGCTGAGAAAGAAGGCACCTTCCCCATCGGTTCGGAGGTAAACCCGTTCCCGGTTGCTCGTTGCTGGTTACTCGTTGCCGGAACCCGGGTTGACGGTACGGCCCGAAACGAGAAATCAATCCCTCCGAACCCCGTAGGGGCGGGTTTTAAACCCGCCCCTACAACCTCATCGATTCCTACCCGACTCGTTCAATCCGGAAGAAAACCGGCCGGGCCCCGTCGCTGCAGCAGGAAATGGTCATCCCCTCTTTCTTCATCCAGGGGAAGTTTCCGCCGAAGCGGAGGCTGGTGACCGCGGGATAGATGTCATGCCAGGCCCAGGTGCAGAACCCAGCGGGCATGGCGCCGGATTCGTCGACCTGGAATTCCTGTCCCGTTTCCAGGCGCTCGCAGTAGGCCGCCTGGGTCTCGGAAACCTCGGGCAGGGGATGCCCATAGACCTCTTTGGAACTCAGTTTCTTGATCACGGTGATCTTCAGGGGATGTCTCTTCGCCATGGGTTTCTCCTTTCCTTTTTTCGATGCGTTTTCCCTCCCCCCCCGGTATTCTTCCGGCCGGAGAGGTTTCTTCCCTATCTGATTTCCGGGAGGATTTCCGCGAAGGATCCGCCGGTCAGCGGTCAGCTGGGCTCCGGCTGAAGAAAAAATATACCAGAGAAAGGAGGGCGCCCACAATCCCCTTTTTTCCCTCGCCCCCTTCACTTTTGCGGTGCCCTTTATTGCGAAAATGCAAACTTGTGGCCCGGAAGCAAGGGCGGTACGCGGAAAAGGCATCGGCGGGAAAAGTATTCCAACCGGAGATTCCCCCGTGCTTCCGCAGGGTGAGGCTGGCCTATCGGGCGTTACCCAATTCGGAATTCGGAATGTGGAATTCGGAATTTTTACTTCTTTTTTTCCATTCCGCATTCCGCACTCTGCATTCCGCATTTCAATTGCCCGCCCGGTCCAAGAAATGAAGCGCGCCTCATGCGGTGGATTGGAGGGATTCAACAAAAAAGGGGGCGTGGTTGGAAGTGAAGATCGGAGGATCCCGCCTGACGATGGGGGCGATGGCCGGGTGTCTCTTGAATTCCTTATCCAGAAAGGATCGCACGGCCTCGCGGTTCCATCCCCGGGGATGGGTGAAACTGGAGTAGAGTGAAAGGTCGCCTTCATAAAATTCATGGGTTGCCAGTTTCCGGGCTTCCTCTCCATAGGCCGGAAGGTTGAAGACGGCCAGGTTCAGAAAACCGATTTCCCCGCTATGGGCAACGGTGAAATCCAAGGTTCTGCGGGCCTCGTTTTCACTTTCGGCCGGGGTTCCGAAAAGGAGATAAACGTAAGCGGCAATCCCCGCTTTTTTCAGGTTCTTCAGCACCCGGGAAGCGACCCGAAGATCCATTCCCTTCTGCAGCCGGTCGAGCACCCCCTGGTCTCCGGATTCCAGTCCCAGCTGAAGCATCACGCAGCCGGACTTCTTCAAGGCCAGGCAGAAATCAAGATCCGCCAGGTGCTCGGTGATCCGGGCGAACCCATACCAGGGCACATCGAATCCATGGTCGGCGAGCTTTCTCAGAAGCCCGGGCGAGAGGGCGTTGTCCAGGAGGTGGATCAAAACCGGCCTCTTTTTTTCCGCCAGAAGTTTCAAATCCTGAATCACCCGGTCGGGGGCGGAGGGTTGATAAGGGTTTCCTTCGGCTTTCTCCGGACAGAAGAGACATTGTTGCCAATAACACCCGCTGGAGGCGCTGTAGGGAAGGACCCAACCGGGGGAAAGGTAATCGGCGGTGGGGAAAGGATCATAGTCGGGCAGGCCGTTCATTTTGTCCCCCGAAGGGGCGACCCCCAGGAAAGAGAGCAGAGGAACCTCTCCCGGACCGGCCGCCAGGAAATCCACGAGCCCGGCAAAAGGATTTTGCCACCCCGGCCTTCGCACCCAGGAGGTGACCAATCCTCCCCCGAGGGCGATCTTGAGGGAAGGGATATTTTTCCGCAAGAAGCCCGCCATGGCGAAGGTGGAGACGGCCTGGTTCAGGTAATTCAGGGAAAACCCCACCGTGCCCAAGCTCTTGTTTTCCAGGACCTGGCGCAGCCGATGGGAGAAGTAAGGATAGAAAGGGTCTTCTTCGGGTTTTTCCGCCGCCCGGGCCAGGTCAAGAGACTTTACCGGAGATAAATTCGGGTGCTGGCAGTTGGCCAGGCTGAGGTTCACCCCTCGGGCGTTTCCGGCCGCCTGGATCAGACGGTTCATGTCCAGAACGGCTCGCTGGTAGCGGGAGAAATGACGATAACCGGATTCGCTTCTTAAAGAAGCGAGATGCCGGGGTAGGTTGCGAATGGCCCGGCGGGTCCAGGTATCGGCCGGCTCCCGGACCCCTTGAACCAGGTTCAGGGTCCCCTCCAGGCTCATGTCCAGAGCCGTGCCTTTGACCCCGTGCATCCGGAGAGTGCCCAGGAGTCTGGCAATCCCCGCCGGAGGTTCACAAGGCTTGGTCACCGGTGGATGGATTAGAAGTATTCCCACTTCCCGTCCCGAAGAAATACGGATTAAACCTATGGCCACATGGAGTCGCATCATTATAGCACGGGGCGGGCACGATCTCGACGGGGAGGTGGGGTAAGAGATCCCCGCCAAAACCCGGAAGGGGGTTACCGGTACCGGGTCATGGAGAAGGGGTCGAATTTCTTGCGCAGGCAGGAGTCCACTTCATAGGGGTTGGCCAGGTAAAACTCCACGCTCTTGCCGAACGGCACGGCATTCCGGATTTCCTCGATGTTATAGTGGGTCGGCTCGGCCAGAGCCAGCTTGATTCGCGCCGGGGAGTTCTCCAACACCACAATCCTGTTTTTCATGGCATATTTTTCTCCCAGGGCCTTCTGCAGGGCAGGGTTGGGGTAAAAGGTCTCCAGGGAGACGATGGGCATATTGAAATGCCGGGAAAGCGCCCGTAGATAATTGTTATAATCGGTGTAGCCCATCTCCATGACCACCATCCCCAGGGGTTTCCGGGTTCCCTTCTTTTGAAATTCTTTTTGTTTCTGAAGGGCATTCTCCAATTGCTGGGGAGTAATAATCTGCAGGTCGAGGAGAATCTCCCCGATCCGCTTCCGCTTGCTGTGGGTATCCAGAACTTTACTTATTTTTTCCTGAGACACCAGCCCCATCTCCGTCAGGATCTGTCCCAAATACTTCCCTTTCAGCTGCTTCTGCCTCCGCAGGGCCAGTTCCAGCTGAGTCTGGGTTATGATGTTTTTTTCGACCAGAATCTGTCCTAAGGTTTTATCCATCCTCCGGCCCTTCTTCCAGCCTCTTTCGCTGATCCTCACTCCCGAGGAAAACAATCCGGTAATGTTTCTATATCAAAAAATCGCCCACACCTTTATAAGTATAACCCCGGCGCAAATGATCGTCATTACCTAGGAGATTCAATTCAAATCATGCAAACCCTATGCCGCTTATAAAAATTTTTTATGCAATATAAAGTATTGATTTTTATGATTTTCTTTGTGTTAGGGCGCCGACGCTGTTAACTTTTTTTAAGAGGTGAAAGAAATTTTGACACTTTTGGACGATATTTCCAGCCTCCTTAACCGTTGCCGGCTGGACACTCAAGTTTGATGAATTGATGAACTCGTAAAAAGTCGCAATTCCATAGAATTCGTCATTCCGGCGAAAGCCGGAATCCAGTTATTTCAAGATGTTCTGGACCCCGGCTTTCGCCGGGGTGACGCTCCAAGAGACTTTTTACGAGATCATCAAGTTTATCTTCCGGTCAGATCCAGTTGGTAGCATTCCTCATGGATCATTTTCCCCCAGAGGGGATGGAGCTTTTCTCCTGTTTTTATAAACCCGGAAGATTGGTAGAGGTGGAGTGGGGTCAAACCCGTATTCCTGAGCGTAAATCATCCCGTGAAGGCCGATGATTGCGCCCATGTCGCCGGGCTGGAGGTCATGCCGTAAAGCGACCCCCGGAGGGATGGATGCAGGAAGGGAGACGCCCACGGAAGACGGATTCCTCTCTGCCCTTAAACTTGAGATCTCTTCGGCTCTTCTTCCTACTTCAAGGTCTCCCGGAGGATGGCCTTGAATTCATCATCCGAAAGGAAACCTTTTTTCTCCGTTCCTTTCTGTTTCACCTTTACCAAAAGTTCAGCGATCTGCTCGTCGCTGGCCTGAACCCCGAGTTCCTCCAGTTTCATCTTGATGGAAGGGCGGCCGCTCTTTTTTCCCAGCACCAGATCCAGCCTTCGGCCCACAAATTCGGGGTGGACGGCAAAGGCCACCCTCGGCTCTTTGCGGAACACGTCCATTCCCATCCCGCTTTCCCGGGTGAAGGCAAGCTCTCCCACAATCGGCTTGTTGTCCGCCGTTCTGACCCCCGCATATTCCCCGACCATGCGGCATAATTCCGGCAGGCGGTCAAACCGGATATGATCCAGGGGGATGCCCAGGAGAGTCCGAAGATCGACCACAATCTCCTCCAGCGCGGCATTTCCGCACCTCTCCCCCAGCCCGTTGACGCACACGTGGACCGCTTCGGCTCCGGCTTCCACCGCCGCCAGCGTGCTGGCCGCGGACATCCCGAAATCGTTGTGGGTGTGGATTTCCACGGGAATGTCGGCGATTTTCTTTACCTCCCGCACCCAATATTTCACCGCTGCCGGCAATATACACCCGGTCGTATCGACCAGGGTGATGGAGTCGGGCCGGGATTTTTTCGTCACTTCGCGAACCAGTTTTCGGTAGAAGGAAATCTCCGCCCGGGACCCATCGAAGGGGAAGAAACAGACATACAGGCCTTTTTCCTTGGCGTAGCGGATGGCTTCGATGCTCCGTTCGATCACCTCTTCCTGGGTCCAGTTGTACTGGTATTTCAGCCGGGGCACCCCGCTCGGCACTTCCAGGACAACCCCCCAAACTCCGCATTTGACCGCGTTGTCGATGTCCGCGGGCATGGCCCGGGAAAAAACCATGATCTTAGCCTTCAATTTCAGCTTCACAATCTCCCCCACCGCCTCCATGTCTTCGGGAGAAACCGCCGGCATGCCGGCCTCAATCCGGTCCACCCCGATGGCGTCCAGGGCCTTGGCCATGGCCACCTTTTCTTCTTTCCGGAAAACCACACCGGGAGTCTGCTCTCCATCCCGCAGCGTGGCGTCATGAATGATCACTCTGCCGGGAAGGGAAAAATTCTTTCGAACCGCCGGCAAATAATTCAGCAAACTGGTCCACCATCCGCCCTCCTGCATCCATAATTCCTGTTTTTCTTTCATCTTTCTCCCTCTCTCTGGATCGTTTTTTCTCCCGGCATCACTCCCGGTTGACTCTCTGGGGTTGCTCAAGCAAGCCCTTCCAATATGATTTCCCCGCCGTCCTCCGCCCATTCCAGGCTCGACTCCTTGAGCCGATCCAACATATCCTGGTTCATGTGGGTCAGGATCATTCGACGGCAGTCGAGCTGCGCGCGATGGCTCAGAATGGTTTCATAATCCAGATGGTATTTGATCTTCTTGCGGAAATAATAGGCTTCACAGATAAAGAGGTCTGCCCCGCGGGCGGCCTCCAGCAGGGGGGCGGTCCATTCGGTATCTCCCGAATAGGCAATGATCTTCCCTCCCACCTGGACCCGCAAGGCATAGGAAACGGCTCCGCTCGGGTGGACGACTTCGTAGGGCCTCACGGCCAGCGCACCCAGGGAAGTATTCCTTCCCTCCGGAAGCTCGACGAAACGGGTTTCGAATTTTCGCTGAGTCTGCGAGGATCCGGGTAAGAACACCTCCAGGGCCTCCTTGACCCGGGCCTCGATCCCCGGAGGTCCGGCCACCTGAAGCGGCTTGACCCGCCGGCCAAACTGAGCATCGATCACGAAGAAAGGGATCCCCCCAAAATGATCCCCGTGTAAATGAGAAATCAAAATCAGGTCAATCGAGGCGGGATCCACCCCAAATCGTTTCATGGCCGTAAGCGACGTGGCCCCGCAATCGATCAGAAAATTCTGGTCTCCCGCCTGGACCTGGATGCACGTCTGGAGGCGTCC
>JAPLIW010000075.1 GCA_026388915.1 Deltaproteobacteria bacterium | reverse complement strand
ATGGGTCTCTTCCATGCCGAGCTCCGACTCAACGAGAGCGATGCGGGTGTAATTCTTCAGCTCTTCCCGGATCACCCACTCCGCCGTTTCTTTGCCGTAGCGCTGGCAGTACTCTTCAAAAATTCCCAAAGGAGATTTCTTTTCCTCGATCCACCCCTTGGTCAGGTAGTAAGTCCCGGGCTCCTTATGATGTTCTTCCATGTACCTATCATGGGAGCCCAGGAATAGACTGATGCAGTCATGAACCTTGGGAACCAGGAGGGGATGGCGCTTCGCCCGGATCCCCAGAATTCCGTTGCTGCACAGGCCGTAAGCCAGGACGATCTGGTCCCCATCCCAATTTTCCGCCTTGTCAATTTCCTCCTGGATGACCCCCTTCATCTTCTGCGGGGTCCGGTGCAGAGATTGCTCCAGAAAAACCAACGAAACCCCGTCGGTCTGAAGATACTCCAACTCCTCCTTCATGATGGCGCAAGCGATAACCAAAGCTTTTCTAATGGCCATGATTGGATGGAAGGTCCTCCCAAAAGGTTCGCACTTATTTTATGGTGGTGGGGTTCATGAAGGCATGATGAAAGTCATCCTGAATCAAATTTGATAATCTCGCAAAAAGTCGAAATTCCATGAAATTCGTCATTCCGGCGAAAGCCGGAATCCAGTTATTTCAAGATGTTCTGGACCCCGGCTTTCGCCGGGGTGACGCTTTAATAGACTTCTTACGAGACCATCAAATTTCTTTCGGCCATCGGCGGTCAGCCGTCCGCAGTCATGCCCTGCCGACAATAGCCCTGTCATCCAGCGCTAGACCTTGACCAACTTCCGGAAGGTGGGCAGTTCCCGGGGCGGGGTGAGGGTTTTTCCTTTAAAACTCCAGGAAACCTCCCCTAGGTAGATATCCCCCCGCGAATCAACCGTCATCCCGTGAGGGGCCAGAAACTGATGGGGTTCTTCTCCGGCGTGGCTATCCCCAAGGCGCGCCAGGCGGTTTCCCTTCAGGTCATAAATGCTGATGCACGCCCCCAGGTTGGGGTATTTCTGGTTGAATGGATAAGCGGGGGCCAGTTCCCCTACATAAACCAGTTGTTCCCCCTCTCCCGCGATGTGCAGGCCGCAGGGCCGGTGAATGTTGTTCCACATGGTCAGGAATTTCCCCTGCCGGTCGAAGATTTGGATACGGAGGTTCTCTCGATCCGCTACGAACACCCGTCCATCCTTGTCCAGGGCCACGCTGTGCGGCAGATTGAACTGGCCGGCGTCGATTCCGGCTTCTCCCCAGGAGAATACATATTTTCCTTCCCCGGTGTACTTGTGGACCCGGGCGTTGCCATATCCGTCGGAGATGAAAAGCTCGCCGGTTTTCGGGTCACGGGCCACCTTGGTGGGCTGGTTGAAGGGCTGGCCGCCCATGAACACGGCGGCTTTCCCGGGAGTCCCTAGGGTCATCAGGAGTCTTCCCTCCAGGGTGAACTGGTAGATCGCGTGGCCCCCGTCATCGGCCAGGAACAGGGTGTTGTTCGGACCCATCGTTATCCCGTGGGGTCTCTTGAACTGCCCCTCTCCCCAGGAAGTCAAAAAATTCCCCTCCCGGTCAAAGATCATGAGCGGGTGCTCGCCCCGGCTGAAAACATAGACCCGGTCCTGCGAGTCCACGGCCGCGTCCACGACTTCGAGGAACCTCCACCCCTTGGGCAGCTTGGCCCAATCGGGATGGGCTTCATAAGTAAATTTCCCAGCTCCCATTCTGATAGCCATGTTTTCCCCTTATCCTTGCTATAGATATTCCGGCTCAATCACGGCATGATACCGTGGCTTTCTGGTTAGACAGCAGGGTTTGAATTCCAACCGGAAAAAGAAAGGGGGATCTTGCGATCCCCCTGTCATTTCTCGATTGATTCCTCAGGATTTCACCCCCGCATGGAAAGAGGGTGCCCCAAAGGCCGTTCTTAGGAGGGCTTGGCAGCGGCCGGGGGCTGCATGCCCAGAGTGGTCATGATCTCGGTGGCTTTGGCCTTCACCGCGTTAGCCTTGGCTATGGCGTCAGCGATTTTCCCGCGCTGGTAGGCGTTTTCGGCGTCCGTCCAGCGCTGTGTGATTTCACCCAAGCCGGTTTTGGCCCCTTCAAACTTGGCTTTGTCCAGGTTGGCAGGAAGCTTTTTGCTCTTGGATAGAATGTCCATGCGGCTCTTGATGGCCTCGACCATTTTGGGGAGGCCGCCGGCCATCCCTTCCCAAGCCTTGGTCAACTCGTCCTTTTTGGCCGCGGCCGCGGTGGCGAGTTCTTTGGCCTTGGCGGGAAGATCCTTGGCCGCATTCAGAGCC
>JAPLIW010000822.1 GCA_026388915.1 Deltaproteobacteria bacterium | reverse complement strand
CGAGGCATCGCTTTTATCTGTGCTTCTCGAATAAGAGCTTTGGAATGCGTCAAGCCTTCTTGTTGATATAACAGCTTGACGGGCAGGCGAGTTCGGGTGTAGGTTGCCCCCCGACCCTCACTATGTTGCTTGACCCGAGCCTGCACATCTTTTGCTATCCCCGTGTAGAGCGACCCATCCCCGCAGCGGAGGATATAAACTGTCCAGTCCTTTCGCCCCCTTCACTTCATCCCTTGGATCATCCTTAGGTATTTAGCCTCCACATTCATTCTCTAAAGATTAGAGTTTCATTACAGACGAATTTGGGGGTTGGAAGTTACCAATCATCAATTACGGTTTGTAATCTACACCTTTTTTTGAATTTTAGGAAGTGCGGATTACAAAAAGGAACATAGCACAGGATCTCCGCAGAAATCCCAGAACAGGAGCGAGATTGGATCATGAGATGATAAAATAATTGTCTGAAAATTGAAGATTGCAATTGGTGACCCATGACGCTTACTTTCCTACTTTCCGATTTCAAAGGAGTCCTATCCGACCGCCATATTGACTTCAGACCGTAATTGACAGAATTGCCTCTTGAATTGGAAGATCCTCACATAGGAGGCCGGGCCCCCTGCAAGAATCTGATGGCGAGGTCTGGAAGGATGAAGCCTGATCGTAGATAGCTGTTTAGAAAAAGGGAATCTAAGAGAAGGGCAAGCCCGGTCAATCTTGAAAGATGGCATGAAGGGGTCTTGCTCCGATGAACATTGCACCTACAGATCCTCACTCTGATATAGCCTTGGGGGCTGAGGATTATTGGTTGTAATCAGGCATCTCAATTCAATAGATGAAAAGTATAAAGAAACTTTTTCGATGGACTGGAAACAGAAGAGATAGCTGATAGTGAAAGCCGCTATTTTTTCGATAAAAACCGGCTTCGGTTATTTGAAGTCCTGAAATTCTTCTGGCAATTCCCTCGGAAGCAATAGCCGTCGCTTGGTATCGAGGATTAATAGAATCTTTTGGATGATCTCCCCTTGATCCGTAAAGACAAAGTAATATTCTCCTCGTATGCACCCTAAAGCAAGGATACTACAGGATTTACGCCAATAGCTCCACTTTTCTAAACCACCTTCTATTTTTTCGATACTGTTGGGTTTACCAAGTAATTGTTGGACTTCATTGGAATTATTTATCTTAGCTATATCGATAGGGACTATACGGGTCGAACATCCTATCAGAAAAGACAACATAGTCAATGCCAATAGCAAATGTTCATAATTCATATTTTTCATATTTCTTAAAGAGCAATGAGGGTCAGATTCTACTGACCCTCAAGGAAGTCTGTTTAACGATCAAAATAATCTTTCACTTCTTTTGTTGACTTAGTTTCCATTTCTTGAATATGCTGTGATAGCGATCTAGTCACGGTGGTGGTTTTCTGCCCATCTGGATGTGTTGTTTCTGATACTGATTTTGTTACAATTGTGGGAGCACACCCTACACCTACAAAAATGATCAAGACACCAAGGATGAAAAAAAGTTTCGTCTTTTTCATTTCATTCACCTCCTTCTAAATTTTCTAAATTTCTTATTAAAAATGGGTCCCACATATAGTCTTTGGATTGCTTGCTGTGTTTTTATCACCCCCTTCCATTTGCTTTCTCATTCGATTTGGTGAGCAACAGCTCCTTGAACCAAAACCATAGCGAATGCACGCCTAATTCACATCACCTCCTTTCAACTTCCAGGAATAGGGAAGCAGGAGGCCTCGCCAACACTCTCGTTATATTCAAGCGAACGTCGGCTTTTCGCGAGACAACGATCATTTTGTCACCACGATCAATTCGGGCTTCCAGGGATCTTGAACAAGACAGGATAAGCAAAATCCCCGGGGACTAATGGACGTTAGCAACATTGTTCAATAAATGCGGATTTATGGGTAGTGGCCCTTTCATTTTTTGATATTTATCTTTCGGTGTCGCTAAAACTTAATGCTGATGCCCTTTTCTGCTTACAAAAGACTCGTTTTGAGAAAATTTGGATATTTAGCCCGTAAGATTCAAAGAAAGGATTATCGGACAATTGCGGAAAATGGCTCCCATGGCTGTTCTATGGGATAACCTGCCGCCAAAATCAAAGAAGAGGCCAGGATTTTGAAAAAGTTATCAACATGGCATAGGACCACGACCAATTTATGGGAGCATAGTGTGTAAAAAATGGATTGGTTGGGAAATAAATTAAAACCCTCCAAGAGAATTTAGGCTCCCTTAGAGGTTTTGCATGCCAATCTTTTGGTAACCCCACCTTCTCATTTTGCGCCCCGGAAGGTTAGAGGTTTTGTTGATGGGTTAACTGGGCTATGGGGGGAAATGACAACCACGACAATCAAGAAATACTCTTATGGGAATGGATAGTCAAGGGGAAAATTGCCTTCCCAAGATGCCCCTATTTTTTGGCCAAGACTGATGATTTCCATTTGAAGTAGTGTATTCTGGGGAAAAACCCCGAAAAGAAGAGTTCAGGAAGTAACGTTTCCCTGCTCCCCTTTAAACATGGAGTCAATGAAACTTCGCCCAATGACAAATAAAGGCTTACTGATAGAAAAAGGGGACGTTCATGCAGAGTGTGCCCAACGATATGAATTTGCCATTGCCCCACAATTTTTTATGTCCTATCTGCGCGAACGTCCTTAATGTCGTTCGTATCTCCTCAAAGAAACTTGATCTTCACGTCCCCCAGAGGGCCGAAATCGGCCCGGATGAAATCTCCGGCACCCACCGGCACTGCCGCGGTCAGCGATCCCGAGAGGATGACTTCACCTTTTGCCAGATGAATCTTGTATGCCGCGAGTTTGTTGGCCAGCCAGGCCACGGCCTGGGCGGGATTCCCCAGGACTGCCGCCCCCGCGGCAGTGGCCGCGATTTCTCCGTTTTTTTCCAACACCATTCCCACGGTACGCAGGTCCAGTCCTAAGATGGGGGTGATCTTGCCTCCCAGGACGATCCGGGCGCTGGAGGCATTGTCGGCCACAGTGTCGGGAAGTTTGATCTTCCAGTCCATAATCCGGCTGTCGATGATCTCCAGCGCCGGGATCACCCCTTCGCTGCAGCGAATCACGTCGGTAAGCGTCACCCCCGGGCTTTGGAGGTCTTCATTCAAGATGAAGGCGATTTCCCCCTCGATTCTCGGCTGAATCAAGTCTGCCGTTCGGATCATCTCTCCTTCCGGAATCACCATCCCATTCAGAATGTGCCCGTAGTCCGGTTCACTCACTCCCAGCATGACCTGCATGGCCCTGCTGGTAATTCCGATCTTCTTTCCCACAACCACCTGCCCACCCGATTTCTTCACCTCCATAATACGAAGCTGGATCCGGTAGGCTTCATCCACGGTGATTCCCCGGTCGGACTCCGTGAGGGGTGCAATGGGCTTGCGGGACATCTCCGCGGCGATAAGCATCTCGGCCAGTGTTTTTATCCGGCGTTCATCCATGTTCGCTCCTTTCGTTTAGGGGTGCTTAAGAATGGACGTAGGTTCCGAAGCAACTTGCGATTCGGAATGCATCGCAGGAATTCATACTTCCCAGCTTTATGCTCAGCGCGGGCGAATTATTCTTGAAGATGCAATGAATATCTGGCACGGGTTCGGATGGTTCGGCAGAGATTGAGCGACTCCCGGGCAATGGTTTTGTCGGCCGCCTCCCCAGGATACCTCACCTGAACGGCAAAGACGTTTAATCTTTCCAGATTCGGCCGCATGAGCTCCCAGGCGGGTTCGTTGGGGGTTATTAAACCCAGAAGGGTGGTTAAATTGTGGGTTTTGGTGAAAGGGATATTCTGTTCCTGAAGGATGGCCTTCAGGTATTTTTCGGCGCACTGCTGGGAATGAAAGCATACGGCATCATAGTTGGGCATCTTTCGAACCCGAAATTCCCTTGATGCCGTGGCGAAATCTTTTTCGGCTTTCTCGATCCACTCAATCGTCAGTGGATTCATAGAGAATTTTCCCCTTCTCAACTACCTCCCGCAAGAAGAAATCATTGGCTTCAAGGCGACGCTGTACGTCCTCCGGATCCCTTACAATCAGATCGACCGCTACCCGAGGACTGATTTGATTCATAATCTCGGCGGCTTTCCGCAAGCCGGATCCCCCGGTGGGCATGATAACAAGCAGGTCGATATCCGAATCCTCAGTCGCCTTTCCGAGAGCCGAAGAACCAAAAAGAATAATCTGTCGGGGATGGAATTCCCGGGCGATCCTTTCAGCCAGTTCGGATATACGATCATGATCAATCATGGGCCCTGCTCCTAAAGGGTCAAACATTCTCCGGGTATCCTTAAAATACCCCAAAACGGTTCCCTGATCAAGAAGATACCACGCCATGGGAGAAGAAAGAAGAGTTGCGGATTCAGTCGATTTGGTTATTATATTGATAACCAAGGAGGGGACGGAAATAAAAATTCCCCCTTGGAACGATTTCCCCCTCCATGCCTTGAAGCTGTGAAAAAATTGGTTTTCAGCCGTCACCCCGGTGAAAACCGGGGTCCAGTAAGTTCGTAACACCTTGAAAACACTGGATTCCGGCTTTCGCCGGAATGACGTAAAAAAGAACTGAATCGATTTTTTCACACCT
>JAPLIW010000641.1 GCA_026388915.1 Deltaproteobacteria bacterium | reverse complement strand
CAGGCAGAACCCGACCGACGGCGTAAAATGGATTTTCCCTCTCCACTTCCAAAAGGGTGTAGCCATGCCCCTGGGGCCGCTTTTCCATGGAGAAGGTCACGGGCAGGGCTCCCACCATGGGATAACTCCGGGTGTCCATGGCCAGGCTCTCTCCCAGGTACATGAGCCCCCCGCACTCTGCATAAACCGGCAACCCGTTCTCGATCGCATCCCGCAAAGACTGCCGAAAAGAAAGGTTGTTCGCCAGCTGTTCGGCGTGAGTCTCGGGGAATCCTCCGCCGATGTAAAGAGCGTCGAGCGCCGGCAGTACCTTTTCCCGGACCGCGCTCACTTCCACCAGACTGGCTCCCCGGTCGGCGAGTGCCTGCAGGTTCTCCGGGTAGTAGAACTGGAAGGCCGAGTCTCTCAGGATCCCGATTACCGGCCGGTCCGCCGAGGGCTTCAGCCGAAGCCCCTCTTCTTCCGATTCCCAGCGGAAGGGGGAAGCGCTTTCCCCAATTTTCCAGAGCTGTTCCAGGTCCAGATATCTTTCGGCAACTTCCGCCGCCATCTCCAGAGCCCGGGAGACCCATTGATGCTCCTGTGGGGGAGTCAAACCCAGATGCCTTTCGGGGAACGGGAAATCATCCATCCTGGGCACGGCCCCCAGGATCGGTAGGCCACAGGTTTCCTCGATGGATGCCCGCAGAATCTTTTCATGGCGACTGCGAGAAACCTGGTTCAGAACAACTCCCCGGAGGTCCACGTCGGGGTCCATCCTCTGGCATCCCAGGACCATGGCCGCCAGGGTCCGGGTCACCTTGGTGCAGTCCAGGATGAGGACCACGGGTGCTTGGAGCAGCTTGGCCAGTTCCGCCGTGCTCTGCGTACCCCGGGAATCCATTCCGTCGTAGAGACCCCGGTTCCCTTCGATCAGGGAAATCCCCCGGGATTCGGCGTTCCGCCCGAAGGACTGCTGGACTTTCTTGGGCCCCAGGAGGAAGGTATCCAGGTTTCGGCAGGGTCTTTGCGCGGCCAGCGACAGCCAGGCCGAATCGATGAAATCCGGCCCCTTCTTGAAGGCGGCCACGTTCCGGCCGAGTCTCTTCCAGGCGGCAATCATGCCGAGGGAGAGCGTGGTTTTGCCCGCTCCCCCCCGCAACGCCGCCGTGACCAACCGAGGAAGATACCCGGCCATGGCCGCAGGCTATTCTTCTTTGGGGAAATACTCGGCCAGCATGAGGTAGGTCGTGCTGCCGCTGGACCAGTACTTCAGGGTCTCTTCGTCCAGGAGTTCCTTCACCACATCCTGAATGGCGTGGCGGTCCTCCGCGGGGAGCCCTTTGACCACGTCCTTGATGTAGAACTTCTTCTTTTCCCCTTTGGATTTATCCTGGAACCATTCCAGAACCTTGGCTTTCGTTTCGGCGCTCATGATCAACCCCACTTGAACTGGGTGGTGGTGCGGAAGGTGGTCGGCGCCAGGGTGAAATCATCGATGTGCTTGTCGGTGAACTCAAACCCGGTCAGCCGGAAGAACCTTTCCCAACCGACCCTCTCGATCCACTCCCCGATGCGCTCGTGTTTCCGCGCGTTTTTGGCGTAGGTCTCCACGATCTTCATCACCGCTTCCACGGTCTCCGGCCAGCGAGGCGGATTGTTGGGCAGGAAGGGAACGACCAGTTTGGAGAACATGGGGGCGCTCCGCGCGTTGGAAACCTTCCCGCCGACCCAGATGGAGATTCCATCGTTCTCCGGGTCCGCCAAAGGCAGGGCCGGGCAGACGGTGTAGCAGTTCCCGCAGTACATGCATTTCTCTTCGTTGATGACCACGCTCTTGGTCTTGGGGTCCGGGCGAATGGCCCCGGTGGGGCAGGACGCCACGGTCGTGGGAATCTCGCACACGTTGGGAATCCGATTGTGGTCGGGCTTGGGAACGGTCCGGTGGATTCCCAGGATGGCGATGTCCGAGCAGTGCACGGCGCCGCACATGTTCAGGCAGCAGGCCAGGGCGATCCGCACGTGGGCGGGAAGGGTCATGGACTCGAAGTAGCCGATCAGCTCGTCCATGACCGCCTTGACCGGTCCGGAGGCATCCGTGGCCGGGGTGTGGCAATGGACCCAGCCCTGGGTGTGGACGATGTTGGTCACCGAATGGCCAGTCCCGCCCACGGGATAATTCTTCTTCTTCAGGTCGGCGATCAAGGGTTCCACCTTGCTCTTGTCCGCCAGGAGGAACTCGATGTTGTGCCGGCTGGTGAAGCGGAGATAGCCGTCGCAGTACTTGTCGGCAAACCCGCAGATCTCGCGGATGTGGTCGGTGCTCAGCAGCCGGGGGGAGCCCGCTCTCACGCTGAAGAGCTCCTCTCCCGAATCGGCCACGTGTTTCAGCACGCCGGGCTTGAGGATTTCGTGGTACTTCCACTTGCCGTAATTCTTCTGAATCACGGGGGGCAGCATTTTTTTATAGTCAGGGGGTCCGATGTCGGTCTTGGCCATGGTTATTTTCCTCCCTTCTTGATTTCTTCCGGCCAGAAGAACACGTAGGGGTTGGACCGCGGATTTTTCACCATCTGGGGCACCGGCTTCAGGCCGATAACCTTGAGGAAGGTCCGCATCCCCACCCGGTTGATCAGCTCCCCGATCCTCTCGCGGGACTTTGCGTTTTCGTCCCACCAGTCTTGGATCTTGCTGATCAGCTCTTTCAACTCATTGTAAGGCGGCTCCATCTTCATGAAAGGAACGATCACCGTGGAAAGCAACGCGCCCTGCAGGATGGGCGCCTTACCGCCGATCAGAAGAGTAGCCCCCTTCTCTTTTCCCTGGCGCAGGGCTTTGGGCATCAGGTTGATGCAGTGCATGCAGCGGGTGCAGTCGGCGTCCTCGATGGTCAGGGTCTGGGCCTTTTCATCCCATTTCATGCATTGGGTCGGGCAAAGACCTACGACTTCTTCCTGAATGTTCAACCCGGACTTGGCGCAGGCTTTGACTTCTTTCGGATCGATCTGGATCTTGCCCTTCCAAGTCCCGATGATGGAGAGGTCGGCCCGGGCGATGGAAGCAACGCAGTCATTGGCGCAGGCCGAGGTTTTGATCTTGAACTTGTAAGGGAACATGGGGCGGTGGATCTGGTCCTGGAAGTGCAGGGTAAGGTTGTAGCAGATATCCAGGCTGTCGATACAGGCCCATTCGCAGCGGGCCGGACCCACGCAGGCGCTGGGGGTTCGAAGGGCTGAGCCCGATCCCCCCAGGTCGAACCCCGCATTGCTCAGGTCGTCGAAGCAGGGCTGCAGGTTTTCCGTCTTGGTTCCCAGAAGAATGATGTCGCCTGTGGATCCATGCATGTTGGTGAGGCCGCTTCCGTGCTTGTCCCACACATCGCAGAGGACCCGCAGGGTTTTGGTGGTGTAGAACCATCCGGTGGGATGGTTCACCCGCATGGTGTGAAACTGTTCGACTCCGGGGAACAGGTCCGGGCGGTCCGAGTAGCGCCCGATGACCCCGCCGCCGTAGCCCTTGACTCCCACGATTCCGCCGTGCTTCCAGTGCCCGATCTTTTCCTTGTAGGAAAGCTCGAGCTGGTTCATGAGGTCCGCGGCCATGGGCTTCTTCTCGGCTGCCTGCTTCATGTCTTTCACGAAGCTTGGCCATTTCCCCTTCTCCAGTTCGTCCAACAGTGGAGTTTTTGGTTTCGCCATCTCTTTCCTCCGTGTTTATTTGAATCAGTCATGGCCCAAAAAAAATCATCCCTTTCCCAGATCCCCTCCCCTCTTCGCTTAAAGGGGTCTCGCAGGAGAGTTTCAGCGGCCTCCCGCCTTTCTGAATCCTTGAATTTCGGCGATTTCCCC
>JAPLIW010000823.1 GCA_026388915.1 Deltaproteobacteria bacterium | reverse complement strand
AGGATGAAGTCACCCGCCTCCGTTCCCGTTTCCTCCAGATGCAGTACTGCCTGCCCGAGGAAAAGGCCAGGCCGTTGATCCAGGAGCTTTTTGGAGTCGTGATTTAGGATGGAGGATAGCTGAAATCCCAACAAAATACGGCCCGCTTCCTTCCAAAAAGAAGGAGGGAAAGGAGCCCAAGAAGGGAGAATCGCCATGTTAAGAACCTATGCTTTATCTCTGCCAAGCAACCTCATTTTCGGAGTCGGAGCCGTAGAGACGGTAGCGGAGAAGGTTAAAGAATTCGGGAAGAGCAAGGTCCTGGTCGTAACCGACAAAGGTATTGTGGGGGCCGGATTATTGGAGAAGGTCCTTACTCCCCTGGAGCAGGCTGGGATAAAGGCGCACATTTTCGACCAGATCGAGTCCAATCCCCGTGACCACACGGTCCTTAAGGCGTTTGAATTCGGAAAGAAGAAAGGGTGCGAGCTGATCATCGGGCTGGGTGGCGGGAGCCCCATCGATGCCGCCAAGGCGGTAGGAGCGCTGATGACCAACCCGGGGCCCTTACAGGACTATCTGCGGGGAACCCCGCTGAAGAACCCTCCGCTCCCTTTGATTGCCATCCCCACCACTTCGGGTACCGGGAGCGAGGTGACCCAGTTCTCGGTGGTCACCGACACGGAGAGGAGCTTCAAGGCAGGGATTGGGAGTCCCCTGCTGATACCCAAGGTCGCGATCGTAGATCCTTCCTTGATGGAAAGCATGCCTCCCTCCCTGGCAGCTGCCACCGGCATGGATGCCCTCACCCACGCCATCGAGGCTTTCGTCTCGGTAAACTCACAGCCATTCTCCGATGCCCTAGCCCTGCACGCGATTCGCTTGATCGGTGCATTCCTGCGGCCTTCCGTGGCCAACGGGGCCAATCAAGAGGCGAGGTCTCAGATGGCCATTGCCAGCACACTGGCGGGAGTCGCATTCTCCAATGCCGGCGTGGGATTGGTGCATGCCATGGCTCATCCGCTGGGCGGACGTTTCGATGTCCCTCACGGGGTGGCCAACGCCATCCTCCTTCCCTCGGTTATGCGATTCAACCTGATCGCGCGCCTGGAGAAATTCGGTCAAGTGGCGCAGGCCCTGGGAGAAAAAGTGGAGAAATTATCCGCCGTGGATGCGGGGAAAAGGGCCGTGGAGGCTATCAGCCAGCTTTCTGCAGATGTCGGCATTCCCGCTCGTCTGAGCGAAGTCAACGTAAAGGCGGAGGGCCTTGCCCAGACGGCAGCAGACGCGATGAATATGAAGAGAGCTATGGGCTCCAACCCCCGGGTGGTCAAACAAGAAGAGGTCGAGAAGCTCTATCGCGAAGCCCTTTGATTCAAAAAGGTCCCTAAGGGCAATCTTGATGATCTCGTAAAAAGCCGAAATTCCATAAAATTCGTCATTCCGGCGAAAGCCGGAATCCAGTTATTTCAAGATGTTCTGGACCCCGGCTTTCGCCGGGGTGACGATTTAAGAGACTTTTTACGAGACCATCAATCTTGAAAAAGAATAGGAATGGCTTCAGACAATCGATCTGAGAGCGGTAAGAATAAGATACCCTGGAGTGGCGAGATCGTTTCTGTTCAGCCGCGCATTCGCCTGCTTCGGTCTTTTGATCAGCGCTCCCACAGCTATTTGGGCTACACCCTGATGATTGAGGGCGTAGTTGGAGAGGAACAACGGAGCTTTTTGGTCGGTATTGGCAAGGGAGCCCAGGAAAGGAATCAGTTCCAGGCCGGGGATCCTGTCAGCGGAAGGTCAGCAGTTGTCCGCGACCCTCGCAATGAGGTATCAGAATATTACCAGACGAGCGAATTGCGGGTGGTAGGAAAAGGGACGAAAGCACAAGGCTCCCCCCCACCATGGCAGGGCGCGCCGCCCGCGTTGGAGGTATACCGGCAGCGCGGTCACCGAAGGCTGGAGACAGGAACCTACGAAACAAAATGCAAGGTCTGTATTTGGGGATGTCGCATGCCCGTGGAGATGATCATCGATCAATGGAATCCAAGCAAGAAGCGACATCGCTTTGAAACATTTTGTTACGGTCCAAAATCTTGTGCGTTTTACAAGGCAGGTCCAACAAGAAAGGTCCCAGGCAGGAAAGGCATGACATGGGAGGAGGAGGACTGGGTTGACGAAGGAGCCGTTTCCCATCGGGCCATGGATGAGTAGGAGCAAGAAGTCTAAAACGCGCCAATGTAATTTCGACGGGGTCAGCAGATTCCACCGAACGCAACCTTCCTTCCTGAAATCATCGCTCGAAAGATTTTGTCAGAAGGTGTGGATTGCAGGTGGCAATGGAGGTTTGGATATACTTTTCATTTCTTGAATTTTGGCCAAGTGCAGTGGCACGATCTATGCTATTTTTCGCTTGACACAGGGCTTGGGTGTTTTTTGCAATAAGCGGCAAATCCTTCCAAACTTGGTCGCAGAAGCTATGGAAAAAAGGCCCATTATTTTCTTTATGCTTTTTGTGACTCTGCTTTTTGCATTTGCCTGCGCCTACTCTCCTTTCGATAAAGTGCGGGAAGTCGATTTATTTTCCGACAAGAAATACGAAGACCTGGATATCGAGGTCCTTTACGCGGAAAAGGAGATCAGCCTGGAAGGCGTGCTGGTTTCTGCAACCCTCTTTTCACCTTTTTCGGATATTTTTTTTGAATTCCTCCCCAGCTTCTTCTCGCCAAATACCCTCTTGGTCACGACTTTTTGTGTACTGCGCTGTTAATCTTACCTTCTTACTTAAGTCCCTAAAAGCCGCCACTTCGTTCGGATGAAAAACCGAATATAGTTCTTTTTCGGCCTTTCCGAATTGCCGATTTCGGCGGCTGTCGCCCCGTTCATATCTTGCTCTGAATCTCCCTTGACCCACCGGGATTTTATGGCGAGATATATTCAGGCTGTACTAAACAGGGACTCTTAAAAGAGAATATGCGGAAATACAATGAAAATGAAAAAGATCATCTTTGCCCAATCATCTCAACTTAACAGATCAACCCCTAACCTTCTGGCGGAAGTCATGAGAAGGAGTTTCCGGAAGGTGCCAGAAGGAAGCCTCCAGGGGGATTCAGAAATTCCCTTTGGAGCTTTTTGTCTCGTCTCCCAAAAGCAAGAAATACTTTAATTCGGTAAAAAATCCTATAGGAAAAGAAAAGGAGGGTTTCTATGAATACCAGAATTGATTCTCCAAACCGGAGGGAATTTCTAAAAGGTTTGGCTGTTGGGGCGGGTGGGTATGCGCTTGGTTCTTTGCTGATCTACCCGAAAGAGGCCATGGGGCAATCTATCCAAGGCTATTTGGAAAAAGTTCCAGTGGAAGCCCGCTGGGATATTGCTTCTGGCGCATTTATTGCTTACACAGTCAATTATTTTAAAGTCCTTTATGATCAAGGGGACAAGGAAAAATTCGTTGAGTCTTTTAAAGAAAGAGGTCGAAGGGCAGGGGCAGGCTATAAGGGATTGGCAGATCGCTTTGGGTTTACCGGTAACGACGCCAAATCAGCGGCTGCAATTATCCCGGCCATAGTCACGCTTTCCTTTGGCCCCCAACAAAAATGTGAAATTGAAGAAGCTACAGCGGAGAAAGCAAGGGTAAAATGCACTAATTGTACATTCTGGAATGCTGCGCAAGGGATGAAAATTACTGACGATCTTTGCTCTGCTTGGTCCCAGTACGCGTGGGAGGGCAGGGCCAAAGCTATTAACCCAAAGCTAACTTCAACCCTCGTTAAAGCCAGACCTCGGGGTGATTCGGTTTGCGAGTGGGTTATTGAGCTTAAGACATAGGATCGGCAAAGAGGTATCTGGAGGATTTATGAAATGGATTTTCCAGAAGATGCCCATATGATAGGCTCCAGGGGATTCAGAGTTTCCCTTTGGAGCCTATCTTTTCTGCCTTTCTTGAATTGCCTGTTTTGTAATAAGAATTAACCAAATTTACAAAACTGGAAAGGAATGTGAAATGAAATCGCTCAACAAATACATCCTACCGCTTATCGTTTTAGGAGTTTTTCTGTCTCCGATTGGTTGTGCGACCATAAATAAAGGAGGAGTTGAACGGGTGCGACTTAAAGAGGCTCGAATCAAACCCCTCACCGAATCAGAATGGACTGCAGAACAGCAAAGAATCTTAAATAGGTATAAAATGCCGGATGGCCGCTTCCCAAACATTTTAACGACTTTGGCCAACCATCCCAAATTTTTCGAGAAGTATATGGGCATTGCTACCTATTTTACGGGGGAATCAACTCTTCCTCCCCGTGAACGGGAAATCCTCATTCTGCGCATTGGCTGGCTTTGTCGGGCTGAGTTCGAATTCGGGTGGCACACGCTGTATGGAAAATCAGCGGGTTTGACCGACGAGGAAATAAAGCGGATTACGGATGGGCCAAAGGCTGCCGGATGGGATCCTTTCGATGTGACTTTGCTTCTTGCCGTGGATGAACTTTATTATGATGCCTTCATTACAGATGCCACCTGGAACGCTTTGGCAAAACGCTATAATCAGCAACAACTCATGGACGTCGTTGTTACGGTAGGTCAGTACAACTTGGTATCCATGTTTTTAAATAGCTTTGGCTTGCAGTTGGACGATGGCGTGCCTGGATTCCCTAAAAGAAATGGTAAATAAGGAATCTACCCAAAATACAAAATTATAATAGTTAGACC
>JAPLIW010000779.1 GCA_026388915.1 Deltaproteobacteria bacterium | reverse complement strand
TTCCTCTTCGATCATCCGGCAAATCTCCCGCAGATGATCCTTCAACTCCTTCATCGACCTTCGCTCCCCTCGACCTTGGGCCGAGCCTCCGGCTGGACCTCCGGGGCCGCGGCACGGGACTTCTCTTCCCTCTGGAGGACCTGCCGGTAGAGGACTTCTCCCAGCCCGACTCCTCCCCGCTGAGACATGCTTTTGGCCAGCTCCTGATCCATGAGGCTCTGGTAGACTTCTTTTCCCGGGCTGTTTTCCAAAAGCCCATTCTGGGGGATGGACTGGCGCATGAGCTTCAGCATTCGGGCCACCAACAAAGCCTCAAAATCCGCGCAGGCCTTCTTCAGTTTCTCCCGATCGACCTTCTTCTTTTCTCCCGGCTGAGAGGCCGGGGTGGGCCGATCGAGGGATTGCACTGTCTTATTTATCGGCTTATCTTCCATTTTCTTGAATCTTCAAAACAGCTTATCCGCAGATTACGCAGAGAGAAAAGAGCTATAATTCGTATTCTTTTAACTGCTTGAATTTTTGTAACTTTTTTTCTGAATCTTTATCCGTGTTTATCCGTGTTCATCCGCATCCCATTAGGTCTCTTGTCTTTAAGCCTTTTGCGAATATAAAATCTGTTTGTATCTGTGTTCATCTGTGTCCTGACAAGAAATTCTTTGGTTGCGGTTTTGCCGCGGTGTGGCTAAACGGTTACGAACCTTCAATAGATTTCCAGGTCCGCCTGGAGGGCCCCGGCGGCTTTGATCGCCTGGAGAATGGCGATGAGGTCCCGGGGCGTCGCTCCGATGGCGTTCAGCCCCTTCACCACTTCACCCAGGTCCGCCCCGCTGGGAATAACGATCATCGGTTTGCCTTCCTCCTTGACCGCCACGCTCGACTCCGGGGTAACCACCGTTGCTCCGCCCGGGGAAACAATGGGACCGATTCCTCCGCGGGGAGGAAGGGCGATCGAAGGCGTTCCGGCCTGGGGCTCGGGGGCAAATGGAAGGGGCTGGGACACGTTGTACCTCTCTTTAATCTGGATACTCAGGCCGCCGTGAGCCACGGCCACCATGGAAATGCGAACCTTTTCGCCCATCACCACGGTCCCCGTCCTCTCATTCAGGATCACCTTGGCCACGGAATCCGGGGTCACCTCCAGCCTTTCCAGAGAGGCCATCATCTCGGGCACCCGATCCTGGTAGGATTCCGGCACGGAAATCCTGACCGTCCCGGAGTCCACGCACCGGGAGTAGGACCCTTCCATGGAGCGGTTGATGGTTTCCATCACCTTCTCGGCCGTAGTGAAATCCGGGTTGAAAAGGGTGATGGCCAGTTCTTTTTTCCCGTCCAAGGCCAGGGGAACCTCCCGCTCGATGAGAGCCCCTTTGCTGATCAGCCCCACCGTGGGGTGGTTCTTCTGCACCGAACTGCCCGAGGCCCCGGTAACGGCAAACCCTCCGGTTACGATCGGTCCCTGGGCCAGGGCATACACCTGCTGGTCCGGCCCCACGAGGGGAGTCAGGAGCAGGGTCCCTCCTCCCAGGTTGGTGGCATCTCCCATGGAAGACACATGGACGTCAGTCCGGTTTCCTACGCCGGCAAAAGGGTGGAGGGTGGCCGTGACCATAACCGCGGCCACGTTCTTCAGCCGGGTGAGAAGGATCCGTTCCCGGGGAACATTGATCCCCATCCTCTCCAGCATGTTGGCGATGGAGCGGACGGTGAATTCCACGTTGGAGCTGTCCCCGGTTCCGTTGAGCCCCACCACCAGGCCGTAACCCACCAGCTGATTGCCCCGTACCCCCTTGAAGAAGGCGATATCCTTGAGCCTCGCCCCTTCAACCGCAGGAGCCAAAAAAAGAGCCACTAAGATCACCAGGATGAATAATTTCGCTTTCTTCACGCCTTCCCCCTTATTCCGAGAACCCATGTCCTGATCCTTAAGAATTTCGTTACTCGTTATTCGTTATTATTTATTCGTTATTTGCTCTATGCTCTATGCTCCTTGCTCTCTGCTTCTTCTAAAACGGCCATACCCAATCCAGAATCCGGGCCAGCCAGCCCGGACGCTGTTTGTCGCTGATCACCCCCTCGCCGATGAGTTCGATCCGGGCATCGGCGATGTAAGTGGAAAGGACGATGTTATTGGCATTTATGTCTTCAGTCCGGATCACCCCCTGGACGTTGATAATCTGGTTCTCGTTGTTCACCCGGACCTGGCGGTGGCCCTGGATGACCAGGTACCCATTGGGCAAAACCTGGATGACCTGGGCGGTGATATAGGCGGCCAATTGGGAGCTGCGGGTCGTCTCGCCCTTGCCGTC
>JAPLIW010000192.1 GCA_026388915.1 Deltaproteobacteria bacterium | reverse complement strand
CCCCGTTTTTGAGATAAGAACCCTTCACCGGGAAGGCTCCTGGAAGAGGGAAGGAGAGCCCAACGAGCTAGAAATTGGAGCGGGCAAGATCCGAGGGAGCCAGCTAGATTCCTACCCACCGTCACTTTTTAGATTGCCTTTTCTGCGAAAAAGCAAGCTTGTGGCCCGGAAGCAAGGGTATTGTGCGGAAAAAGCATCGGCGGGAAAAGAATTCCCTCCGGAGATCCCCACCGTGCTTCCGCAGGATGAGGCGGGCGCATCGGGGGCCTAGCCGGGCGCCCCTACATCGGAATAACTATGTTCTCGGGCTAAGTATGGCTTGCCCGCCCAACCCAGAAAATGAATTGCGCCTCTTGGTTTTTTCGCACAATACCCTTGCTTTCGGGCCGGGCAACGCCTGAAATTGAATCCATCTTCCGCTTACTTGGCGAAAAGGGAGGGAGGGCAGGATCCAAGGGAGTCGCTAGATTCTATTGATCCCTCGCGGGATTTTGGTATACACTCTTGCCATTGGAAACAAGCTTTCAGCTTTCAGCGGTCAGCATTCAGCAAAAACTGGATGCTGTTCAGAAAGGGGGAACCGGGTTATGGGGAGCGAACTGAAGAGCGCGTGGGAACTGGCCATGGAAAAAACCCAGAAAATGGGCGGGGACGAGATCCCTTCCTTGAGCTCCGATGAGAAAGAGGAAATTGCGGAAATCCGCAAGGTGTATGGAGCGAAATTCGCCGAGGTGGAGATTTTAGTCCAGGACCCGGAAAAAAAGAACCTCGATCTGGACCGGCTGCGACGGGAAAGGGACCGGAAGGTTGAAGCGGTCTATCAGAAGGCAAGAAAAAAATAATATACTGACTCTGATATCCGTGTTGATCCGTGTCCATCCGTGTCCCATTAGGTCTTTTGTCTTTAAGTCTTTAGCGAATATAAAATCTGTGTTTATCTGTGTTCATCTGTGTCCAATAAAAAAGAGGAGGGGGTATGCCCCGGATGACCGGAGGAGAAGCGGTTGTTGAAGCCTTGAAGAAGGAAGGGGTGGAATACCTTTTTTCCGTCCCCGGGGTTCAGATCATGGGCGTCTTTGACGCTCTCTACGGGGAGAAGGATCTTCGCCTGGTTGTGGTCCGGCATGAGCAATCCGCCCTTTACATGGCGGACGGCTATGCCCGGGTAAAGGGAAAACCCGGAGTGGGCCTGGTCGTCCCGGGGCCCGGCGTGCAAAATGCCCTTGCGGCGGTGGGAACCGCTTATGCCTGTTCTTCACCGGTGCTTCTTCTGGCCGGGCAGATCGAGAGCAAGGACCTGGGGAAGGATGGAGGCGCGCTCCACGAAGTGAATGACCAGCTCGACATGGTCCGCCCGGTAACCAAGTGGTGTAAGCGGGTGATGAAGGTGGAGGAGATTCCCGGGGCGATTCGGGAAGCCATGCGTCAGATGAAGACCGGCCGGCCCCGCCCCACGGAAGTGGAAATTCCCTGGGATACGATGAGGTCCAGCGGGGAAGTGGAGTTCTTCCCGCGGGAGGCCCTTCCAGGCGCAGACTCGGATCGGCAGAGCGTGCGCCGGGCCGCGGAGCTTCTGGCCCAAGCCCGAAAACCGCTCATCTGGGCCGGGGGAGGGGCGATCATCTCGGATGGCTCCGCCGAATTGAAAGATCTGGCTGAAGCCCTGGGAGCGCCGGTGGCCATGACCGCCCAGGGCAAGGGAGCAATCCCGGAAAACCATCCCCTTTCCCTGGGGGGCTCCTATTACGGGTTTGGTCCGGTCCGCTGGGCCATGGCCGGGGCGGATGTGGTCCTGACGGTGGGCACGCGCATTACGTGGCAGCAGGCTCGGCCTTCGACGGCCCTGAGACCTCCCCAGAAATTAATCCAGCTGGATGCCGATTCCTCCATGATCGGGAAAAATTTTCCGGCCGAAGTGGCGCTCGTGTCGGATGCCAAGGCCGCCCTGAAGGCGCTGACGGTGGAAGTCCGGAAAATGAAGGTCGACAAGGGGCGGTGGAGCTCATCGGAACTGGAGCAGTGCCGGGAGAATCACCGGAAATGGCTCCAGGAAAAGGCCCCCCTGCAGTATCAAATCATCAAAACTTTGAGGCAGGAATTGGCCGATGACGCCATCTTCGTGTGCGGGGTGACCAACATCGGGTACTGGGCCAACCTGGCCTATGAGGTCAGGAGGCCCCGTACCTATATCACCTCCTCCTATTTCGCGACCCTGGGGTATTCATTCCCCACGGCCCTGGGGGCAAAGCTGGCCGCCCCGGACCGGCAGGTGGTCTGCGTGGTGGGGGACGGGGGATTTCTTTATGCCTGCGCGGAACTGGCCACGGCGGTGCGCTACGGAATCAACCTGGTAACGATCGTTTTCAACGATCAGGCCTTCGGCTCCACGAAAAGCGACCAAATGGTGAATTTCAAGGGGAGGATCGTGGGAACGGAAGTCACCAACCCGGATTTCGCCAGGCTCGCCGAAGTGTTCGGGGCCAGAGGACTCAAGGCTACTCCGGAACAATTGGGAAAGGCCCTGCGGGAGGCGTTGGACAGCAAAAAACCCGCGGTGATCGAAGTCCCTGTCCCCACCATGATTGCCCCCTTTCAGATGTTTTCGTAAGACAATTCAGGAGGCATAGGTTTAAGGCTCATGGCTCATGGCTCATAGCTCATAGCTCATAGCTGTACCACTTACCCGACCATGCACCTAATTGACTAAGTGACTTTCTTCCGAGGAGGCAGGATGAGTCAAAGAGGTAAGATTAAGCGGATCGGAATACTGACTGCGGGGGGAGACTGCCCAGGGTTGAACGCGGTGATCCGGGCGATCGTAAAGACGGCGATCTACAGATACGGCCTGGAGGTCGTCGGTTTTCTGGATGGCTACTTTGGAATAATCCATAACAAGGCAAGAATCCTGGAATCCCATGATGCTTCCGGGATTCTTCCCCGCGGCGGAACGATTCTGGGGACTTCCAACCGCGACGATCCTTTTCGTTTTCCCGTGGTCGTGAAGGGTCAGAAGGCGTTTAAAGATGTCTCCGGTCAGGCGATCCGAAACATCAAGAAGAATAAGGTCGAGGTCCTTTTTGTTCTGGGGGGGGATGGATCTTTGACCATCGGGAGCAAGCTCTCGAAAAA
>JAPLIW010000350.1 GCA_026388915.1 Deltaproteobacteria bacterium | reverse complement strand
ATGTCCAGATCTTCCCTTGGGTTCTTGATCCCGGCCATCTCGTAGGCTTTCTGCGAGGACTTGACCAGCGAGTCGAAGCTGGTCCAGCTGAAACCCGGGCGGAAATGGGGGAGCATGGAATCCATGGCGATCCCGAACCCCTTGACGTAGATCGGGTCCGGGCGGAACTTCTTGGCCAGGTCCGCCCGGGTGACAATGGCCGCGGCCGACCCATCGCTGTTCCCGCAGCAATCGTAAAGGCCCAGGGGCCAGGCAATGATGGGGGCTTTCATGACGTCTTCGAGGGTGATCCGGTTGTGGAAATGGGCTTTGGGACAGAGGCTCCCGTTGTAGTGGTTCTTCACCGCGATTTTCCCGATCATCTCCTTGCCCTTCTCCGGGTCGATTTCATACTGGTGGAAATAACGAGTGGCGATGAGGGAAAAGGAACCCGGGGAGGTTCTCCTGGCTTCATAGACCGGATGCATGCCCCGCCCGGTTCCGAGTCCCGGGAACCCCGTGTCCTTCAGCTTCTCCACGCCCAGGGCCAGGACCACATCATACACGCCGCTGGCCACCGCCGTGACGGCCTCGATCAGGGCGATATGGCCGGTAGCGCACCAGTTTTCGTTCCGGATAATGGGGATTCCCCGCAGCTTCAGCGCGTCCGCGACCACGGTCCCGCTGACCCCGATCATGGGAGCGGTCACCGTCCCCATGTAACAGGCCTGGATGTCATCCGGGCCGATTCCGGCATCCTGGTAGGCCTCGTAGGCCGCCTCGATGGCCAGGTCGTTCAGCCCCACATCCCACCTTTCCCCGAATTGGGTGCATCCCATGCCGATGATGGCAACGCGATCTCTTATGCTCTCCATGGCTAATTCCTCCTTATCGCACCGGCCGGCATTTCCAGAAGTAGTTCTGGAAGCCTGCCCCCTCGTAGATCCTGCGGAAAGTGAACTCCACGGGCATGCCCACCCCCACTTCCTTGGGCTGGCAGTCGGTCATCATGCAGTAGATCCGGGCCTGGTCCACATCCGATTCGACCACGCTCTGAACTACCACCGGGTCGTCACCCCGCCCGGCCAGGTTGTCCAGGGAGAAGGTAAAGACCTTGGCTTTATGGTCCGAAAGGCGGACTTCATCGAAAGAGTCCTTGGTGCGGCAGGTGTAGCAGACCCTCTGGATGGGATAGGCCAGGGTTCCACATTTGCGGCATTTACTGCCGTGGAACCGCAGGATGGTGTTCACATCCCTCCAATAGCCTGTGGCCGAGGGAAGAAGCCGGAAGGGATCGCCCGGCTGGGTCTCCAGGATGCCCCGGTAACTGAGGTATTTTTCATACGTGGCCAGGGGAAGCTTGGAATTCAGCCACCCCTTGATCCCCCTGCGATCCTTGAGGTTCTTGATCTCCTCGGTCACTTTGAAGAGGAAGGCCTCCGCCCCGTTCCCGTACGCAGCCATGAGGATCGTGTCCCCCGGCTGGGCAGCTTCCAGGGCGGCCACGAGAAGCATGAGCGGCTGGGCGGCCCCGCAGTCGCCCACCTGGGCCAGAAGCGGGTCCACCACCTGGGCTTTATCGAATCCCAAAACCTGGACTATGCGCCGGTGCGTTCGGCCGTCGGGAGCCGGGATCGCGGCCCGGCTGACTCCTTGGGCATCGATCCCCTTCTTCTTCATCAACCCCTTGACGGCCTGTTCGGTCAGGGCGGAGTATCCCTCCCCCAGGACCCATCGACTCTCCCAGGTACGCACGAAGTCATCTCCCGCGTTCCTCCACACGTCCATCATCTCGTTGGAAACCGCGTAATGCCCTTCCAGGGTGGCGATGACCCCGGAATTCCCCACCAGCAAGGCTGCTGCCCCGTCGCCGAAAGCCTGCTCGTGTTCCGACTGGGGATACCCCAGCCGGCAATCGGCGGCGGCGACCAGGAGATTTTTGGCCGAACCGTTCCCCACGGCGTCGAAGGCCGAACGCAGGGCCGCCGCTCCCGCCCGCAGGCCGTTGCCAAGGTCCGCGGTCAGGATCTCGTCGTGCATGTCGACACTGGCGGCGACCAGCGTTGAGATTTCTTTCTCCCGATAGGGGGCCGTGGTGGAGGCGAAATAGAGCCCCCCCAAGTTTTTGCGGTCCCTTCCCTGGAGGCAGTCGAACGCCGCCTCCACGGCCATGGTGGCGCTGTCTTCATCGTTGTTGGCCACGCTCCGTTCCCCCCCGATAGAACCCCTTCCCCAAGCCTTGGCCATCAGGTCGCGGCTCAATCGAAAGGCGGGAATGTAGGCCCCGTAGGACGAAATTCCGATCATGGATCAAACCTCCCTTCTTCGAATAGGGAAAACTCAGAAGCTGCTTTCATTCTATCTTTGCCGGCTAGAGCATTCCTGCATTTTTGTATACCTGATGCTGAGAGAAAGAACAACGGCGTTTACAAAATACTTTGGAGGCCGTCCATTGTCAACGGATTTTTATCCTGATTTTTATCCTGATTACCGGAGATGGGGAAGAAAGGCAGCTGCCAGTACAATCATGGGGATGAGGTATTCAAAGCAATCACATTCTACAAAAGCCAGGGGGAAAACGGACTCCAAAGATCGATCATCATTCCAATCCTTTATTCCGGCCCCATTCCCAGATTTTCCGCAACTATTGGAGGAACACCTTTCAAGAAAGCAGGATTTGTTACGTAGGTGAGTGGCGCAGGGGAGCTTCCCCCCTGCGCTCTCTCAGAACCGGACTTGAACCTCTCGGCTCATCCGGCTCCCATTATCCAACCGTGGGTCTTACGCCCACCTGCCAATGCGGAAATAGCTCGGGCTGCCTCTTGGCTATTCTCCCTAACCAATATACCGCCTTGGTAAGATGGTATCTCAACCTCTTAAATTTCCTCCTTGCCCATCTGACCAAAATCTTATTCAGGTGACGCAAGGTGGGGTACATCGCGGACTTGTAAAAGCTCCCGTAGTAGTTTATCCAACCCCTAATGATAGGGCTGAATATCCTCGACAGGTCTTCCAGCGAGGAATCACTTCTCAGGTGCAGATGCCATCGCCGAGCCTTCTGTCTCATCACCTTTCCTGCTTTGTTGCTCACCGCAGGACCAAAGTTTACGAAATATCTCCCGCTTTGACTCTTTGATAACCTTGGGCGAAAAGTAAAGCCAAGAAAATCAAAGCTGGTCGCAGAGTGATCCTCTCTGCGATTGCTGTCTTTGCAGTAGATGATTCGCGTCTTTTCCGGGTGAAGTTCTAACCTACACTCCCTGAACCTGGATCCCAGCGCTTCCTTTAAGGCCAATGCCTCTGATTCCGTCCGACAATGGACAATCCCATCATCGGCATAGCGGCAAAACGGCAACTCAGGATGATTCCGCTTCATCCAAGCATCAAACCCATAATGCAGAAAGAGATTGGATAGCACAGGGCTTATGACGCCACCCTGCGGCGTTCCTTTCCCTCTCTCCATCAATGTGCCATCCTCTTTCTGAAACGGGGCCTTCAGCCATCTTTCAATGTACAGAAGGATCCACTTGCTTGCCGTGTGCTTTCTGACCGCTCGCATCAGAAGTTCATGATCGATGTTATCGAACAGACCTTGAATATCGAATTCAAGCACCCAGTCATAACGCCAACAGCGCTTCCTCGTTATCCCAACTGCCTGAATTGCCGATTTGCTTGGTCTGTACCCATAGGAGTCTCCATGAAAGTGTGGCTCGACCATCGGTTCAAAATACAACTCTGCAACCATCTGGGCCACTCTATCAGCCACTGTAGGAATCCCGAGTATCCTTTCTCCGCCTGTCTTCTTCGGTATCGCTACCGTTCTGACCGGCGGCGGAATGTAGCTTCCCGACGACATTCGATTCCAGATTTTGTAGAGATTATCTTTCAGATCCCTCTCAAAATCGGCTATCGACTCCTTGTCTACCCCTGCTGCTCCCTGGTTCGCTTTTACTCGTTCCCATGCCTCTACGACTACCCCCTTGGAAATCTCGAACGGCTTTGCCTTCTTCACAGGTTCCTCCCATAAAATGGTTGACCTCTGAATCCGGCTGGATAACCCACCCCCTTCGCTCCAAGCACGTTACTGCCCTTCATCGCTACTACGGAGTGGTCCGTCCCTGTGTTCCGCTTCGGTACTCTCATTCTTGTGGGTCCTCCACTTGAATTTCTCCCTTATCATCGGAACGACAGGTTCCCACGTTGTACATGAAAGCCTGGATCAAGTTCGCGCCGCCTCCATACCGGATGCCGTTCAGCCTGTAAGCAGGTCTCATCTGAACTTGTCCTGAGACAGTGAATCCCCTCAGTTTTGACATCGCCTATTAGTTTTCGATACGTCATCAGCGGTTCACTTGTGTTCGTCTCCTTGATCCTTACCTGACAAGGTCATGCCCTGCCTTTTCCTTAACGC
>JAPLIW010000875.1 GCA_026388915.1 Deltaproteobacteria bacterium | reverse complement strand
GATCGACGGGACCGAGTTTGACAGCTCCTACAAACGGGGAAAGCCGGCCACCTTTCCGGTCAACGGGGTCATCCCGGGATGGACGGAAGCCTTGCAGCTCATGGAGGAAGGCGCGAAATGGCAGCTCTTCATCCCCTCGAACCTGGCCTACGCGGAACGCGGGGCCGGCCGGGTCATCGGCCCTCATGCCACTTTGATCTTTGAAGTCGAGTTGATCTCCATCCAGGAGAAGAAATGAGAAAAACCGGACCTTTCGCCGGTTACCGGTTTCAGCCCATGGAGCAAGGAGACCTGGCGGAGGTGATCCAGTTCTGGCAGGGAATGGATGGAATTGGACTCAGCGAATCGGATTCCTATTCCGCCCTCTCCTTTTATCTGCAGCGCAATCCCGGGCTTAGCTGGGTGGCGCGCAATAGGGACCGGGAGCTGATCGGAGCCGTTCTGTGCGGCCATGACGGGCGGAGGGGAACCCTTCATCACCTGGCGGTGGCCCGGGACTGCCGCAGGAAGGGAATCGGCAGGGCTCTGGTAGAGAGATGCCTTTCTTCCCTGCGGGAATTGAAAATCCTGAAGTGCAACGTCTTCCTCTTCTCCAACAACCCCGAAGGGGAAGCCTTCTGGAGGGGGATGGGGTGGAAGAGGAGAGAAGACCTTTGCCTGGTGCAGGTGGTTCTGCACCCGTAGCTGTTTTCCTGAACCGAATTCCCCGCGGATGTCTCTTCGCCCCGCCTTGCTGGAATCCCCCTCACCCTTTCCACTCCTCCGTTTCCGGGGGCCATGGGAAGGGGAGAGGGCTACGTCCGGAGAAATTGTTTTTGGAATTTAGGACCAAGACGCCAGCCGGTCGGAAAAGATCCAAACCCAGATGAAAGCCATGATCCTGAGACAGATCTGCCGCGTGGAGAGGAAGCAGACTCCTCTGGAATTGGTAGACCTGCCGATTCCCGTACCCGGCGAGAATGAAATTTTAATCCGGGTGTCTGCCTGCGGCGTCTGCCATACCGAACTGGATGAGATCGAGGGGAGAACCCCTCCTCCCCGCCTGCCGGTCGTTCTGGGGCACCAGGTGGTCGGGAGGGTCGAAAAAGCTGGAGCCCGGGCAAAAAAACTCAAAGCGGGAGACCGCATCGGGGTGGGCTGGATTTACTCGGCCTGTGGGAAGTGCAAGTTTTGCCGGAAAGGAAATGAGAACCTGTGCGGCGATTTCAAGGCCACCGGCCGGGATGCCGACGGCGGGTACGCCCAGTATATGACCGTCCCCGAAGACTTCGCCTATCCCATCCCCGCGATCTTTTCCGACTCCGAAGCCGCTCCCCTGCTTTGTGCCGGGGCCATCGGCTACCGTTCGCTCCGCTTGGCCCATCTCGAGGACGGACAGAACCTGGGCATGACCGGGTTCGGGGCCTCGGCTCATCTCGTCCTGAAAATGGCCCGGCATCAATTTCCCAGATCCAAAATCTTCGTCTTTGCGCGGAGTGAGAGGGAGCAGGAATTCGCCCGGGAACTGGGGGCCGCGTGGGCGGGAGACCCGGCGGAAGAATCGCCGGAAAAGCTCGACTGCATCATCGATACCACCCCGGCCTGGAAGCCCGTCGTGGAAGCCCTGAAAAACCTGGAGGCGGGCGGAAGGCTGGTCATCAATGCCATTCGAAAAGAAAACGTCGATCAAGGGGCGCTGAGCCAAATCGATTACCCCCGCCATCTCTGGCTGGAAAAGGAGATCAAGAGCGTGGCCAACGTGGCCCGGCGAGATGTGCGGGAATTTCTGGAACTGGCCGCAATAATCCCGATCAAACCGGAAGTCCAGGAGTTTCCCCTGGAAGGAGCCAATCAAGCTCTGGTGGAGTTGAAAGAAAGAAAGATCCGGGGCGCTAAGGTCCTAAGGATCGGGTGAAAGACTAAGTCCATCGATTCATAAATTCGCTAACGAATTTATTAAAACTCATAAACCCCGCCCTGTGGGCGGGGAACCAATGGCTGGGTTTCCAAAGGGGCGCCGCATCCCTTTGGTCGAGGGCGGGGTTAATGCCCCGCCCGAGAATGCGAGCGTGTAAGGTGGCCGAAGGTCACCTTGCCGCGAGTTTACTTAGAGGTTATCCTTAAATAAGCTATTCCTTTTTAATCCCCCTTTGAAAAAGGGGGACATAGGGGGATTTACCTCGGGATTTCTTGAAAAAATTCCCCCTCACCCCCCTTTTACAAAGGGGGGAAAATTATTTACGGATAAGTTCTTACTCTGGACTTAGTGCTGAGTGAGCAATTGTATCCATGACCAGCTTGAGAATACGTGTCTGTATTTGCGAATCGAAGCACTAAGCTTTGATGTCCAGATTCCGGCCCACCATCTCCTGGGGGTCCGCCTTTTGGCGGGTCACGGTCGTGGTTTTGCCGCCTGAAACATAAACCCTGCCGCATTCCGGGCAAACAGCGGTATTGATCTGTACGGATTGATAGAGGACCTCTCTCCCCCCCCGCATGGCTTTCCCTTTTTCATTGGCCACATGCTGGCTTTCGTGAGCGGCCACGGCGTAGGCTTCGGCTCCGGGAGCGATTGAGGTTGGCGCTTTGAAGCTGACCGAAGGGTCGTTGGAAACGTCTTGGAATTTCCTTCTCTTGCAGGT
>JAPLIW010000077.1 GCA_026388915.1 Deltaproteobacteria bacterium | reverse complement strand
GTCTTGCCGGCTCCGTTCGGGCCGATCAGCCCCAGGATTTCCCCCTTGTTTAAATAAAAGGACACGTCGCTGACCGCGGCCAGACCGCCGAAGTATTTCGTCACCCCCTGCCCTTCCAACAGAAGACCGTTCTTTTTCTGTTCCATAGGTTTTTTTCAATGGGACGCAGATCTTCGCCGGTGGACGGCGAAAAATCGAAAAAGAGAGTTTCAAACCCAAGAACCAACCCTAAAAAAATGAATCGGCCGTATTCTCGGGTTTCAGTTTTGCATATCGATCCGCGAAATCTGCGTTTATCTGCGTCCCAAAAATTTTTCTACTTCAACCAGGGGGGAAGCTGGAATTTCGCCCCCGCCAGGCTTTGGGGCCAGACGATCTTGCTCTTGCCGTCTACAATCTGGGCGGCAGGCACAGGAACGAATTCCTCCCCCTGCTTGATCTGGTGATTGGACTGTTCGAACGCCCATCGTCCCATGATCCCCTTCCTGTCCAGTTTGGAAAGAGCTTCCACGACCTTCTTGGGATCCAGGGAACCGGCTCTTTCGATGGAATCGAGCATGTTATTCAGGCCGTCGTACCCCGAGGCGTGGTCATTGTTCATCACCACGTTCCAGCGCTTCTGGATACGCTCCCCAAATTCCTTGTGCATGGGGACATTTACCGGGTCCACCAGCAGGGGGGACCAAAGCAGATAATCCCCTGATTTCCCGGCTTGCGGCACAAACTCCGGCCGCAGAGGATAGTAGATGGCATGGTGGTACGCCTTGAGCCCAACCTCATGAAACTGTTTGGCCAGGGCCACACCCGAGGAAAGGGGGGTGAAGACGGACATCAGCACGTCGGCCCCCAGGCTCTTGATTTTTCCCAACTGAGGATAGAAATCTGTATGTCCCAGGGGAACCGTTTCCATGGTCACGCTTTGGAATCCGATCCCGCTGAAGAGTTCTTTGGTCTTTTCGGCGTTGGACCGGCCGTAATCCGTGTCTTCCACGATGAAAGCGATCTTTTTGGCTTTGGACTGGTAAGCTCCCTGCTTTTCCAGAAAGCGGTAAGTGGAGAAGACGGAGCCGGCGTAGGCCGTGCTGCCCCAGTCTCCTTTCCAGAAGTTCCAATAGCGCTTAGGATTGCTGGCGATCTTCTTGGCAATCTCTTCGCTGACCGGTTCCACGCTCATGATGGGCTTACCGTACTTGGGAGCCAGTTCCATGATGGCCATGGTCACCGAGCTGTGGAAGGAGTCCCCCAGGAGCACATCCACCTTATCGCGGGTGAAGAGCTTCTCAGCCATGCCCACTCCCACTTCCGGTTTGGACTGGCAATCCTCGATGATGACTTCCACGGGAATCTTTTGGTTGAAATTCTTGAGCATGACCCCGCCCTTGGCATTCCATTCTTCCATGGCCAGGATGAACCCCTGCTTAAGGGCCACTCCCGCCTCCGCCGCCGGGCCGGTCAGGGGTGCAGTGATGCCGATTTTGATGGCCTTGGGCGGCGCCGCGGCCAAAGCCGGCGCGGCGACGAAAAAGACCAGGGCCGCAAAAACCAAGATTTCAGCCAGACGACATCCTTTTCTCATGGTGAACCCTCCTTCTTTCTATTTATCAACCACGCTTGCCCAAACCTGTCACTTAGCCCATCCCCACGAAGATTGCCCTAACCCGAAACTCGAAACCCAGAACCCCCTAAATACCGTCAGTTGTGAGTTGTGAATAGTGAAATGGAAAGGCGAATCACGAATAC
>JAPLIW010000307.1 GCA_026388915.1 Deltaproteobacteria bacterium | reverse complement strand
ACCTCATATTGTGGCGGATCAACTGATCGAGATCGAAGCCAGCCAGGCGGGGATTTACATGGCTTCCATGGCCAACACCATAGAAAGAAGGGGCCAGCCCTTCGAACCTCCCTGCGCCCTCTTCTCCAGCGGGGAACTGGTGGTAACCGTGGGCAAGGAGAAGGGCATCGGCGGACGGAACCAGGAGTTCGCCCTCTCGGCCGCCCTGAAAATAGCGGGGAGCGAGAACATCGTCATTGCCTCGGTGGACACCGACGGGACCGACGGCCCGGGCTTTCAGTTCTCCAACGGGGAGAAGGAAATGCCCTGTCTCTCCGGAGGGATCGTGGATGGCTGGACAGTGGAAGAAGCCAGGGAGAGGGGAGTCGATATCATCGGCGAACTGAAACATCACAACACCACTCCTGCCCTGTGGAAACTGGACAGCGGAATCGTGGTGTCGCCCAACATCAGTGTTATCGATCTGACGGTGGCTTTGGTTCTGGGACGGAGCAATAGGGAAATAGCCTAGAGTTTTATGTTTTTAGGCCGGAACTCGGAATTCGGGCCATCTTCAGGGGGAAACCATTACCTTTCGGGAGCATGAGTCATCCCGCAATCCGATTGTTGATATGCGGAATATATCTGCACTTTTATCCGGATAGGTGGGGTAGCGGAGTTATAGCAGTTATGTTCTATTTTGGAAATGACGCATTCACCTACCAATGCTCGGCTACCCCATGTTTAATCAATTGAGGATTACCGAGTAAAAGCATGCATCGGTTCAATTGAATAGATGGATATGAAATTGTATTGCTAATCACAGGGGGTAGTTGGCCAAAAACTCTCTCAACATGGATTCCTCAACGGCTGTTGCTTTGGCTATAGCTGCAGGATTCGCAAATATCCAGTTACTTTCGCTTTCCGTTAATAATACCCTTTCAGAATTATAAACAGTAGAACGGAATAGAATATTTTTTTCGCTTTGATTGGTGATTTGAGCCTCAACAAGAATTTCCGTATTTGTTGGAACTGTCTTCAGGTAACGTACCGAGATTTCACGGGTCATCCCGAATTTACCGAAATGACTGATAATTGTCCATTGAGCTACTTCTTCAAGGAGGAGAGTTATAATCCCCCCATGGACTACCCCATCAATGCCACACAGATGATCAGGGACGAAACATTTTGTATAGCATCCCTTTTCTGTAAGCCAAAAGCGGAGCTGCAATCCATGAGTATTAGTCCGTGAGCACCCGAAACATTTGCCAGTCCAATAATTCGAAATTTCCCGCTCATTCATGTTACTGAAGTCTTGCACTTTTAGGGGTTAAAAAAATAGGCTGTTCCCTTTATAATAGGCTAATAAAACCGCCAAGTTTTAAATTAGCCCGGAAAGGAGAACAGCCTATGCGAATGCCCAATGCCAAACAAGATGTTCTTTTCATATTATCCTGGTTCCGAGAGGCTTTTTCAAGCCCCTCTTTTAAACTCTTTTCTTCCTTCATTGTGGGCTTCATCCAACTGGGAAAAGAAGGGCACACCTCCTCCATGGTCCAATCCCTGTCTCGCTCTTTCCTTTCCCGATCGCTCTCCAGCTTCACCCGGTTCCTCGGAAAAAATGCCTGGGCCATGGATGAGGTCTTGGCTACAGCTCTCCATAAGTTCTTCCATACCCTCAAGATTAATGCCCGCTCCGTCGTCTTTCTTCTCCTGGACGACACGATTATCAAGAAAACAGGGAAGAAGATCCCCGGATGCGGTTGGTATAAGGATCATGCCCAGAACTTGGCTAATGTCTTCGGGCACCAATGGGTTCTGGCAGCGCTCTTCCATAAACAATCAGTCTTGCCCCTGGAGGCCCGGCTCTACCACCCCAAGGGGGCCAAAGGATGCGGACGTTTCCACACGAAGATCAGCTTGGCCAAGAAAATCCTTCAAAGCCTGCGCTTGCCCGTGGCCTGCAAGCTCTACGTTCTGGCCGATAGCTGGTACTGGTGTAAAGAATTGGCCCTGCTTTGCCGGAGTTATGGCTACCATATGATCTCGCAACTGAAATCGAATTCCGTCGTTTGGGAGAAAGGGAAACGGACCCCCGTTGCTGAACTCGCTTCTCGAACTTCGGCTTTTCGGGAGGTTTCGGTCTTCCTGTATGGGAAGAACAAAACGCTAAAGATCGCCAAATTTATCGCGGTGGTGAAAGGCTTCGGGCCGGTTGCGGTGGTGGTCGTCAAGGAGAAACGAAAAAAAATCCGCTACCTGGTTTCCACCAACTTTCTTCTGCCCGCTTTGGAGGTCGTAAAGTTCTACGCCCATCGTTGGAAGATCGAACAGATGATCAAAGACCTCAAACAGCGGTTAGGGTTGGGAGATTACCAGGTGCGCAACCTCCGGGCCATCCAGTGCCATGTGACTTTGGTCCTTTTGAGCTACTTCACTCTGATCCTTTTAAAAATCCTCCAGTGGGGAAAAGATAAAAAGATCTCTCTGAACCTATCGATCCGGACTTTGGCTCTTCAAGTCCGAAGGCAGATTCTCATAGAAAGAATCACCGTGAAGCTTAACAACCTGAAGATCCAGTTTAAACAAAATATTCTCGATAGTTACCTTGAGCAACTATGCGCCTAAAATGTGCAAGACTTCAGCATGTTACTCACCTGGCTTAGGATAATTCACGACCAATTGCGAAAATACTTTACGGAATGCCTCCAAGAAATAAATATCCCTTGGAGGCATTTATGCAAAGGCCTATTGTTGCTACATTTCACGTCCGAGCGTGAAGATGGCGGTTGGATCGATAAAGACACTCCACGATTTAACAAACGCCTTCCCTGCGTCTGTTCCCATAAAACTCACCATGGCATTCAGATCCGATACCTCGATTTTCGCCACATAGTGGTAAGGAGGCTCCTTGGGCAACTTCCCTTCTGGCTCAGAAACTGCCGGTGCCAGAACCTTTTCCACTTTCCAGGTTTTAAAATCGGTACACCAGGGTGCGCCTCTGATTCCCGGAATTTTTGTTTTGGAAAGGTACCCATCGTAATCCTCTGTTTTCGCTCCCTTTTTTAAGTTATACACCGCAAAAAGAGTCGGCATTATCATACCTCCTTTTTGATTTCTAACTTATGCAGACGGGCAAGTAAGGCTATAAATTTAGGATGGCTGATTTAAAAAGGACAAAACAGGAAGGCGCCCCCAAAGGGAAATCTTAAGCCCCTTGGAGGCTTCACTTGATCATCTTCTGGCAACCCCACCTTCTCATTTTAGACTCCAGAAGCTTAGAGGTTTGGTTGTAGGGTTTACTTGGCTACGAGGGAGAACGACGGTTAAAAAATACTCTTATGGGACTGAGTAGTCAAGGCAAAAATTAGCACAATTTGAAGGTCCCAAAATGATAGAAATCGTGCCACTATCCACAATACGCCATCCTTCAAACTCGTTTTAGATATGCGAAACATATCTGTAATTTTAGGAAAAGTCAATAAGCATGAAAAAGCCCCAGTTTTTCGCTGGGGCTTATTTATTTGAGGGGTAGGGATGGAGCATTATTAAAAGCTTAACAATGGTAAATTTTTAAGACCACTTCCAATCAATTTTTTCGCTTAGGGTCAACCTGACAGTCCTCCGGTCTCTTCCGCATCGGCCTTCCCCCTGAACGGTTCCCCGCGCTTTTCGGGGATCTGGGAGCGGAGCCTGCCCTTGCCGTAGACGGCGCATCCCAGAACCTTTCCCCTCCAACGAACGATTACAAACCCCGGCTCAAGGGAGAAAGGCCCTTCGATGCTCTCCCGATTCAAGAACGCCCACAAGACGTCTCCATCCAGGTCAATTACATTCCGGGTTGCGTGCCGGCCGAAGAAATGCAGCCCGGCCGTGGTCGGCTTCCACATGGAAGGTTTCGTGCGGAGGAGGGGGATGCCGGCGCTCTCGACCTTCAATTGTTCCAGGATTCTTTCCAATTCCGGATGATCTTGGACGACCCATATTTTTCTTTCCCCCTTGAGAAAGCAAAACCCTTCGAAGGCCTTCTCCGGGATTCCAAACCGGCCCGAGAAATAATCCAGAATCTCTCTGCGTTCAGCTTCGCTTGCGAAGGTGGGCAATGAAGAACCCCCAGGAATTTACTTGATGAGGATAAAAGCGAACCGCTTTGACCATATCGGGTTGGTACGATTCGTCGTTCCAGGAAGTCAAGCCCTTGGAATGGGGAAAGGGGAGGGAAATCGGAAGAAGTTCCGCCTCCCCATCTTTGAGCGCCTCGTTCACCACGGCTTCATTTTCCTCGGGGGCATAGGTGCAGGTCGAATAGACGAGGGTTCCGCCGGGCCGGAGAACCGCCAGCGACTGTCGAAGGAGCTCTTTCTGCACCCGGACAAGATGCCGGGCCACCTTGGGATTCTCACTCAGAATAGGCGGCAGCCCGGCCCGATACGTGCCCTCGGCTGAGCAGGGAGGATCCAGGAGAATCCGGTCGAACTTTCGGCGGAGGGGGAAGGCCTGCCCGTGATAGCAGCACACGAGGACCGAAAGAATTCCCAGCCGGTCGATGTGCGAACGGAGGACATGGGTCCGTTCAGGTTTAAAATCATTGGCCACCACCAGCCCGCGGTCCCCCATGAGCTGGGCGATATGGGTGGTTTTGCCTCCCGGGGCGGCGCAGAGGTCGAGGATGATTTCTCCGCGCCGGGGATCCAGGATCTTCGCCGGAAGCATGGAAGTGAGGCCTTGGATCTGGTAGTAGCCCAGAAAATATTCCAGAGTCGCTCCGGGGGCCTCGATCCCATGGAGTAGGAAGGCTTCCTCGATTCCCCGGACCGGCTCTAGTTTGTATCCCTGGTTGGTCATCAAGTCCCGAAATGGACCGGGGCCGATCTTTAGAATGTTGACCCGAATCGCTACGGGAAGAGGTTGCTCCAGGGCCGTGAGGAATCCCTCATAATCGGGGATGATGTCCCGGTAGCGGTTGAAGGTTTGGGCCATTTTTTCATTCATCCGGTCGCTCGTAAGGGGCAATAAAAAATGCTAACATTTATTCTATGCCGGGATGACCCAAAAATCCCTTGAAAAAATCATCAGCGCTATGGGTTCTTCCTTATTCTCTTTTGCTGCTAAAGGAAAGGATAAGAATAAGGTGACATTGCGATGTGTCCAACATCTCCAGAAATCCCCCCTTGCCCCCCTTTAAAAAGGGGGGATTGGGGGGGATTTCTGGCTCGCATGCGCTTGATTCAAAATGCTGCCTTTGATCATGTCAACTTATTTTGGCCGTTCCCTATAATTTACATCATAAGCGGTCAAGCGTCCGGTCTGATATAAGGAAGAGGGGTAGGGGCGGGTTTGAAACTCGCCCTTACGGGAGCTAGGACGGCAATATGTTTCTTTGGGATGATTCACATCCCGATAGATTGGAAAGATAAACACCATGCCTGTCAGTCCGATATACGTTAAAGGGGCGCGGCAGAACAACCTCAAGGGAATCACGGTTCATATCCCGGTGGGGGCGGTGACCCTCGTGACCGGCGTGGCCGGGGCCGGCAAGTCCTCCCTGGCCTTCGATGTTCTTTACGCCGAAGGATACCGGAGGTACGTGGAGACCTTTTCTCCCTACGCCCGCCAGTTCCTGGAGCGGCTGGACCGCCCGGAGGCCGAGCGGATCGACGACATCCTTCCGGCCATCGCCATCAGCCGGACCGCCCCGGTCCGGACCTCCCGGTCCACGGTGGGGACCATGACTTCCATCGACGACTACCTCCGCCCCCTCTTCGCGCGGGCCTCCACGCTCCACTGCAGGGGGTGCGGGCGCCCGGTGCACCGTTATTCTCCCTCCATGATCCTGGATGACCTCCTGTCGGAGGCGACCGGGAAGAACGCCCTTATCTGCTTCACCCGTCGGGCAGGAAAAGTAACCCCCGCGGCGCTGCGGGATATTTTCCGGCAGGCGGGGTTCGCCCGCGTGCTGGAAAACGGACGGCCGGTCCTGGTGGAAGAAGCGGAGCTGAAACCCAGGGACGGATCGGTAACCGTGGTTCTCGACCGGGTCCTCATCGACCCCGGGCGCCGGCGAAGGATCGTGGACTCGGTGGAGTCCGCCCTCCGGTTCGGCGAAGGGCGCATGGAGGCGTGGATCGAAGGAGAACGGGAACCCCTGCGGTTCAGCGAAAGGCTCCACTGCGAGCGGTGCGACCTCGACTACGGAGATCCCGCGCCGGCCATCTTTTCTTTCAACAACCCCATCGGTGCCTGCGAGGCCTGCCACGGGTTCGGGCGGGTCATCGACATCGATCCCGACCTGGTCATCCCCGACGCGGGGATGAGCATCGCCGAAGGCTGCATCAAACCTTTCCAGACCCCGGCCTTCTTCCAATGCCAGAAGGACCTGCTCCGTTTTCTCCGGAAGAAGAAGATCTCCGCCGACCATCCCTGGCGGGAGTTGGCCCCCGAGGTTCAGAAACTGGTCTGGCAGGGAGAGGGCGAGGGCTCCTGGTATGGCATCCATGGGCTCTTCAAATGGCTGGAGGGGCGCCGCTACAAGAAGCAGTCCCGGATTTTTCTGGCCCGCTACCGGCGCTACCTCCCCTGCCCCGATTGTGGAGGCGGAAGGCTGAAGCCCCCCGCCCTTCTCTTCCGTTTGGGGGGCAAGACCCTGCCGGAAGTGGAAAAGATGTCCATCGCGGAAGCGGAAGAATTCTTCCGTCACCGGACTCCCCCTGCGGGGGACCGGGCGACGGAACTTCTCCTCCGGGAAATCCGGGGAAGGCTCGAGTTTCTGCAGGACGTGGGTTTGGGATACGTCTCTCTGGGGCGGCAGTCCCGGACCCTTTCGGGTGGAGAAACCCAGCGGGTCACCCTGGCCACGGCCCTGGGGGCTTCCTTCACCAGCACGCTCTATGTGCTCGACGAACCCTCGGTGGGGCTTCATCCCCGGGACAAGGAGCGGCTGGCCGTGGTCCTGCGCAAGCTTGCCGCCGCGGGGAACGCGGTGGTGGTGGTGGAGCATGACCCCATTTTCATCCGCTACGCCGACCGGGTCATCGACCTCGGGCCGGGACCGGGAAAGGACGGCGGACGGGTTATCCATGAAGGAACCGTGGCCGGGCTGATTCACCGGAAAGAATCTCCCACGGCAGCCTACCTGCGGGGGGAGCTTCGGATCGCCCGCCCGGAGAAGAGGCGGGAACGATCGGGGCGTGAGCTGCGCGTCCTCGGTGCCCGGGAGAACAACCTGAAGAATCTGAGCGTTCGATTCCCCCTGGGCATGCTGGTCTGCGTGACCGGGGTGAGCGGCTCGGGAAAATCGACGCTCATCGACCAGGTCCTCTACCGGAACCTGA
>JAPLIW010000837.1 GCA_026388915.1 Deltaproteobacteria bacterium | reverse complement strand
GAAGTCCTGCAGCAGGTCTGCCGGGAGCGGGGAATCCCACCCGAAGGCATTCAGGCCATCCCCACCACCTCCCGCGAAGCGGTGGAGGAAATGCTTCAACTCGAGGACCTCATCGATGTCATCATCCCCCGCGGCGGTGAGGAGTTGATCCGTTTCGTGGTCTCCCAATCCAGGATCCCGGTGATCAAGCATTACAAGGGGGTCTGCCATGTTTTTGTGGATGCCTCCGCGGACCCGGACATGGCCCAGAAGATCGCTTGCAACGCCAAGGTTCAACGGCCGGGAGTTTGTAATGCCATGGAGACGCTCCTGGTCCACCGCCGGATCGCCCCGGCTTTTCTCCCCCCCCTAGCGGAAAAACTCAGAGCCGCGGGTGTGGAATTGCGGGGGTGCCCGGAGACCCGCCGGATCCTGAGCGGCGTCCAGGAAGCCTCGGAAGAAGACTGGGCGGCAGAGTACCTGGACTTGATCCTGGCGGTGCGGGTCGTGGATGACCTGGACCAGGCCGTTCAGCACATCATCCGCTACGGCTCCTCTCACACGGAGGCCATCGTTACCCAGGATTACACCAATGCCCAGAGGTTTCTCCGGGAGGTTCCCTCCTCCACCGTCCTGGTCAATGCCTCCACCCGCTTCAGCGACGGGTTTCAGCTGGGCCTGGGAGCCGAGATCGGGATCAGCACCTCCAAGCTTCATTCCTTCGGACCCATGGGGGTCGAGGATTTGACCACTTCCAAGTTCATCGTTTACGGTTCGGGGCAGATTCGGACATGAAGAAAATCGGCCTCTTCGGCGGCACCTTCAACCCCATCCACTTGGGCCATTTGCGCGCCGCGGAGGAAATATCCGATATTTTCGCCCTGGACCGGATGATTTTCATCCCCTCTTCTTATCCGCCCCATAAAAAGAAAGAAGGAATCCTGGCTCCCCATCTCCGTGCCGAAATGGTCCGGCTGGCGGTATCCGACAACCCCCGTTTCACCCTGTCCGAGGTGGAACTGGATCGGCCGGGAAAGTCCTATTCCATCGAGACCGTCGAGTATTTCCGCCGCCAGTTGGGGCCCCGGACCCACCTCTATTTTATCGTCGGACTGGATGCCTTCCTGGAGATCACCGGCTGGAAGGAATATGCCTCCCTCTTCGGGCTCTGCCATTTCGTAGTCATGACCCGGCCGGGATTTGAAAAAAAATTCTCCCGGGAACATCTTCCCGTTGAACTGGCCGATGAATTTTGCTATGATACGCAAAAAGGCGGATACGCCCATACGTCGGGGTTTCTGGTTTACCCCGCGGAGATCACCGGACTGGATATTTCCTCCACCCGGATCCGGGAATTCCTCCGGAAAGGGAACTCCATCCGGTACCTGGTTCCGCCGGCGGTAGAAGCTTTTATCCAAACGAATCATATTTACCGAAACAAGGACAGCGAAGCGACCGGTTGATTCCCTCCAGTTCCAAAGAGAAAGCTTTCCTCTGTGCCCAGGCCTTAATGGAGCGCAAGGCCATCAACTTGGTCATTTTGGAGGTCAAAGACCTTTCTTCCTTTACGGACTATTTCTTGATCTGTAGCGGCAACTCGGACCGCCAGGTCCAGGCGATCGCCGGCCACGCGGAAGAAAAACTGGGGAAAGAGGGGCTTCGTCCGCTCGGAATCGAAGGGAAGCGCGAGGGGCGCTGGGTCCTTCTGGACTATGGAGACGTGGTGATCCATGTCTTCTACCATCCGGTCCGGGAGTTTTACGACCTGGAAAGGCTCTGGTCGGAAGCCCCCCAGCTCGAGTTACCGCCGGTCCGGAAGGTCCGCCGCAAGCGTCAGGAATGAAAAAAATCCGCCTGACCCTCATCTTCGTGGGCCGCTCGACCGACCGGTATGTGCGCGAGGGATGCCAGGTCTACGAGGAGAGGATCCGGCGTTACGCGGACCTCAACCCGGTCCCGGTACCGGAAGAAAGGGTCCCTTCCAGGGGTAAAATAAACTATATCCTCCAGCAGGAGGGCCGAAGGATCCAGGAGAAGCTCCCGGCCGGAGCCTTCACCGTGGCTTTGGATGAAAGAGGAAAGCAACTCTCGTCCGAAGCTTTCGCCCGCTCCTTGGAGAAGTGGGGCAGTTCGGGCTCTGGGGAAATAGCCTTCATCCTGGGTGGGCCCTACGGGTTGGAAGAAGCTGTAAAAAAGGAGGCGGACTGCAGTCTATCCCTGTCTCCCATGACGCTGACGCACGGAATGGCCCGGATGCTCCTCTGCGAACAGATCTATAGGGCTTTTACCCTCCTGCGGGGGGAGCCTTATCATAAATAGAAGGAGCCGATCATGTTTTCCCGCACCCACTTCATCATCTTCACCCTCATCTTCATCGCCTTTGGCTTCCTTTTCTACCTGAACCCCGAGGAAGTGGAGTTTTCCCTGTGGGAAGGATCGAGCCTGTTCATCTCTCCCGCCCTGATCGCTTTCGGGGCGTTTATCATGGGCGCCTTCTTCGTCTTCTTGGTCACCCTGTTCGTGGATGCCCGCCGCGCCTTCCAGCTCTGGCGCTCTTCCAAATCCGACCGCAGGGAGGGAAAGATCCGGGAACGGTACAGCGACGCCCTGGAAGAGATGCTCAAAGGGAATATCCTTCGGGCCAAAGAGATGCTCTCCAAGATTCTGGAGAAGCGGCCGAACCACCTTCCCGCTCACATCTCCCTGGCCAACCTGTATTCCCTGGAGGGAAAATATGCGGATGCCATCGAGGTTCTGGGTAAGGCCAAAGCCCTCGAGCCGGAAAGCCTGGAGGTCCTCTTCGATCTGGTGAAGAACAACGTGGGGCTCAAGAGGTACCCGGCGGCCCTGGAGATTCTCGATTTCATCCTGGAGCGTGACTCTTCCAATCGCGAGGCCCTCCGCAAGAAGAGGGATATCCACATCATCATGGGCAGCTGGGATGAAGCCTACCAGACCCAGAAAGGCGTGGTGAAACACACCAAGGAAAAAGAATACGCCCAGGGCGAAAAACAAGCCCTTTCGGGGATGGAGTACAAATTCGCCGAGGAGCTGGCCCAGAAAGGGGATTTCCGGGAGGCCGAAAAGGCCCTGCGGGAGATCATCAAGGAAGACCCTGCCTTCTTCCCCGCCCATGTCTCCCTGGGGGACGTGCTCCAGCGGCAGGGATCTTTCGAGGAGGCCGGCCAGACCTGGAGGAAGGCTCTGGAAGCCTCCTGGAACCCGGTCTTCCTGGAACGCCTGGAGTCCCTCTATCTGTCCATGGCTCACCCGCAGAAAGCCCTGGACCTCTACCGGGATTATATGCGCGAGCGGCTGGAGGACAGCGTTCTCCGTTTCTTCTTCAGCCGGCTGCTCATTCGCCTGGAGATGGTGGACGAGGCCATCGAACAGCTCCGGGACCTGGAAACGGCGGGGGTTATCTTTCCCGAACTCCTGATCCTGATGGGACAGGCCTATCACCGGCGGGGCGATTTCGCTCACTCCATGGAGGCTTACGAGAAAGCCCTGGATACGAAGAGGTTCCCCCTCCCCGCCTACCAGTGTTCTTCCTGCGGCCGCAGCCAGGCGGAGTGGTCGGGCTTCTGTGAAGCCTGCCATTCCTGGGGAACTTATTCCATCCACCTCCCCGAGTTTTCCCAGAAGATGCCGGTGATCCCTTTTTATAATTTTCCAGCCCGGTTATGAGCTCCGCCCCCTTCTGGCGAGCCCTTCTGGATTTCTTTCTGCCGCCCAAGTGCCCCTTCTGCGGGAATCCGACCGATTCCTTTTCCCCGGACCGCCCCTGTGTTTCATGCCTCCCCCGGATCAAATTCTTTTCTTCCCCCCGGTGTCCCCGCTGCGGGATCGGTTTTCCCTCGACCTCCGACCAAGACCATCTCTGCTCCGGCTGCCTGAGCGCAGAACGCCCTTTCGGCAAGGCCCGCTCCCTCTGCCCCTACGAGGGGCTGATCGTGGAGATCATCTCCCGGTTTAAATATGGGGGGGTGGCCCGCCTGGCCAAACCGCTGGGGATTCTGCTGGCGGATTACCAGGATCCTGAATTTCCTTTTTCCGAAATCGACCTCCTCATCCCCGTTCCCCTCCATACCCGGCGTCTTCGCCAGCGGGGGTTCAATCAATCTCTCCTCCTGGCCCGCCAGGTCAGCCAAAGGCGTTCGATTCCCCTGAATTTCACCGCCCTCCGGCGCTCCCGCCAGACTCAACCCCAGACGCAGCTGTCCGGTCCCGAGCGGCAAAAGAACGTGCGGGGGGCCTTTGAGGTACGGACCGCCGAGGCCGTGGCCGGCAAACGGATCCTCCTTATCGACGATGTTTTCACCACCGGGGCCACAGTGCAGGAATGCGCGAAAGCTCTGCTCGATGCCGGGGCGAAAAGAGTGGACGTGCTGACCCTCGCCCGCGTGCCCTGACGTTTTTGAGTCTTCTTTTCCTGCCCTGATTATGGTATAGATACTTTAAAATCTTTTTGCGTAGAAAGGAACCGCTTCCTATGGCTGACATACCGATCGTCAAAGCAGGTCCCAAAAAACTAAAGAAGAAGCCGGATCCGGGCGCCCAGCTGGGTTTCGGGAAGATCTTCACCGATTATCTCTTCCTGATGGAATACAAGAAAGGCGAGGGTTGGAAGAATCCCCGCATCGAGCCTTACAAGCCCTTCGCCCTGGACCCCGCCGCCCTGGTTCTCCACTACGGCCAGGAGATATTTGAAGGGCTCAAGGCCTATCGCTGGGCCAATGGGGATATTTACCTCTTTCGGCCCCGCATGAACTACGAGCGGATGAACCGTTCGGCCAAAAGGCTCTGCCTGCCGGAGATGGACGTGGACTTGGCCATCGAAGCCACCCGCCAGCTCGTCCGGCTGGAAAAAGACTGGGTCCCCGCCGCCCCCGGAGCCTCTCTTTACATCCGGCCCAATATGATCGCCACCGAGCCGGCGCTGGGGGTCCAGGTCGCCAAGGAAGTCCTCTTTTACATCATGGTCGGGCCGGTGGGCGCCTATTACCCCCAGGGATTTAATCCCGTGGACATCTACCTGGAAGAGAAATACATCCGGGCGGCCCGCGGCGGTTTGGGCGAAGCCAAAACCAGCGCCAACTACGCCGCCAGCCTCCTGGCCCAGGAAGAAGCTCACGAGAAAGGCTTTACCCAGGTCCTGTGGCTCGACGCCATCGAACGGAAATACCTGGAAGAAGTGGGAACGAGCAACATTTTTCTGTACATCGGCGACGAGGTGGTCACCCCTCCCCTCGGAGGAACGATCCTCCCCGGGATAACCCGGAATTCCGTCCTCCACATCTGCCGGAACTGGGAGATGAAGGTCTCCGAACGGATGATCGGCCTGGACGAAGTGATATCCGGGTTGGAATCCGGCCGGGTGAAGGAGATCTTTGCCGCCGGGACGGCCGCGGTCATTTCCCCGGTGGGAAAGGTGGCCTACAAAGGGAAGAGTTACGTGATCAATCAGGGAAAGGTAGGCTCCCTAGCCCAGAAGCTCTATGACACCATCATGGGTATCCAGTACGGGAAGATCAAGGATCCTTACGGGTGGATGATGAAGGTGACCTGATATCCCGAGGACTGTTTGGGATCAGGTTGTCCTTTTGAAAAAGCCGACATCCAAAAAGATGTTGGCTTTTTTCTTTCAAGGGTTATAGATTATAAATTCAGAATCTACCTCTATGTATTTTCAATTCATGAGGCGCTAAGCGCCTCATGAATACCAACATGTTGGTAAGAAGGAAATATTCACTTTGCGAGACCGGTGTAAGGGCGGTTCGCGAACCGCCCCTACGGATGCTGGCTGCAGGGCCACTTTTTCCGCGCGTAATCGCGGAAAAAGCATAGGCTCTTAACAGTAAAATTGTGTGCAAAATGGTATCAAAATTGTAGGGACAACCCTGCGTGGTTGCCCATCCTGCGGGCGGCCACATAGGGCCGCCCCTACAACATCCTGTTTGGTTCCGGCTATGCCGGGTTAGGGGATAATAAATGAAGCTCAAAATACGAAAAGTCGCGGTTATCGGGACTGGTACCTTGGGAACCCAGATTGCCGTCCATTCCGCCTACCATGGATATGATGTGTCCGCCTACGATGCCGACCCCAAATCGCTGGGAAAGGTCCTCCGCATGATTCAAGTGCGGATTGCCAATTCCAACCGCAAGCCGGCCATCCCGCTGAAGGAGATTCAGAGGCAGGCGAAGAAAATCAGGACGTCGCCAACCATCGAGGCGGCGGTACAGGGGGCCGACCTGGTGATTGAGGCAATTCCTGAAGATCTAATGCTGAAACGAAAAATTTTTAAACAAATTGACGCATGCGCACCCAAGAAGGCGATCTTGGCCACTAATAGTTCCTCCATCCCCGTATCCAGGATCGAGAGTGCAACCCGCCGGCCCGAGAAGTGTCTCAACCTCCATTTTTATTCCCTTGACCTGGGAAGAAACATCGCTGACGTGATGGGGGGAAAGAAAACAACCCGCCAGGTCCTGGAAGCCGGGAAGGAATGGGTCCGTTCCATCGGGTGCGTCCCGCTGACGGTCAACAAAGAGCTTCTGGGCTTTTGCTTCAACCGGGTTTGGAGGGCGGTCAAACGGGAGACCCTTCACATGTGGGCCGGAGGGTACGTGGACTTTAAGGATATCGACCGGGGGTGGATGATCTGGACGGGCATGTCCCAGGGCCCCTTCGGGATCATGGACGCGGTGGGCCTGGATGTGGTGTACGGGATCGAAAGGGTCTATTATAACGAATCCAAAGCCCGCAGGGACTACCCTCCGGCAGCCTTGGAAAAAATGATCGAGCGGAACCATCTGGGGGTCAAGACCGGCAAGGGTTTCTACACCTACCCGAACCCGGAGTTCAAAAACCCTAAATTCCTAAAGGCCTAACAAAAATGGAATATTGGAATGATGGAATAATGGAGGAATAAAAAACTTAACCGCAGAGGTCGCGGAGTACGCAGAGGTAGAAATGGCCAAAAGCTCAGGGCCAGGATGCAGGGGGAAAAACGGCGTTTTTTCTCACCCTTCCCAGAAGGTCAAAACGAGAAAGGACCTTTCCAGGAACGATCTCTGCGTTCTCTGCTTCCTCTTTGTTCATCCTCTTGTCTCGATCTCCGGAGGATCGAAAGGCAAGGAGGAGTCCAGATCCATAAAATGATTTGTATTTTTTGTCTTTACCAAGAATAAGCTCTGCGGTCTCTGCGTACTCTGCGGTTAATTTTTCCTTCCTCCCCGGAGGGCGCAGAGACTTTTATAATTTCCTATGCAATGAAAAAATTGAAATCGGAAGGGAATAAATAGGATAGGGCAGAGAGATTTGAAGCAAAGAACGAAATTATTCGCTATTGCGATTATTATTTTTGTCGAGTCATTGCCGAAAAAGAGAACGGCGGAGATCCTCGGCAGGCAGCTTTTACGCTCGGGAACTTCGGTAGGAGCAAATTATCGGTCCGCTTGCAGAGCCAGATCAGCTGCTGATTTTATTGCTAAAATGACCATTGTCGAAGAAGAGATTGATGAATCCATCTACTGGCTGGAGTTATTGGTTGAGAGCAAAATCATTGATATAGAAAAGGTACAGGCTTTAATAAAGGAAGCTAACGAGCTCTTGGCTATTACCGTAGCCTCAATTAAAACGGCCAGAAAAAATCGGAAGTAAAAAGAGTTCTTACATTACCAAATTGGGATGTTTCATTCCTCATTCCACCATTCCTTATTTAAAAAAACATAGACGAAAAAAAGGATTCCTTACCTTTCAACTTTGGAGGGTTTATTCCGCATTCCGAATTCCGCATTCCGCATTAAGAAAAGGGGGTAAAAATGGAGAAGATCTACCAGTACATCGACGAAAATCTTAATCGCTTCATTGAGGAATTGTTCATTCTCGTCCGCCAGCCTTCCATCAGCGCCCGGTGGGAGGGGGTGGAGGATTGCTGCAAGCTCTTGACCGGGATGATGGAGAAGATCGGGATCAAGCCCCGGGTGCTTCCCATGGGCGGGAAACGGAATCCTCCCCTGGTCTACGGCGAAATTCTGAATCCCGAAGCCAAGCGCACCCTGCTCATCTACGGGCACTACGACGTCCAGCCCCCGGAACCCCTGGATGCCTGGGACTCTCCCCCCTTCCAGCCGACCATCCGGAACGGAAGGATGTACGGCCGGGGCACGGCCGATAATAAGGGCCAGTTCTTCGCCCACTTCAAGGCCATCGAATCGGTCCTGAAGATCCGGGGGAAACTGCCGGTCAACGTGAAGTTCCTCCTCGACCCCGAGGAGGAGGTGGGCAGCCCCAGCCTGAACGAGTTCTGCCGGCAGAACAAGCCCCTCTTCGCCGCGGATATGGCCTTGAACTCGGATGGGCCCATGGACACCTCGGGCCGTCCCCGACTGAGTTTCGGAAACCGCGGAGTTCTTTACGTAGAAGTCAATGCCCAGGGGGCTAATATGGACCTTCATTCGGGAAACTTCGGCGGGCCCATTCCCAACCCGGCCTGGCGCCTGGTGGAATTCCTCTCCACGCTGCGAAAGCCGGACGGAACCGTGGCCATCGAAGGATTCTACGACAACATCGTGCCCCCGACGCCCAAAGAGAAAGAAATGATGGCCAAGATTCCCTTCGACGAGAAGAAATTCATGGAAAAGTACGGGCTGAAGAAGTTTGCCCCGCCCGAAAACCTCGGCTACATGGAAAAACTCATGTTCCGCCCCACGCTCAACATCGCCGGGTTTACCTCCGGCTACGGCGGGCAGGGGAGCAAGACGGTCCTTCCCTGCAAGGCGATGCTCAAGATGGACATGAGGCTGGTGGTGAACCAAACCCCGGAGGACATCTTCGAGAAATACCTCCGGCACATGAAAAAGCACGGTTTCGACGACCTGGAAGTAAAGATGCTCAACACCTACGCCCCCTCCCGCACCTCGGTGGATCATCCCCTGGCCCCGAGGTTCGCCGAGGCGATCCGTCAGGGGTTCCAGAAAGATCCGGTATTGATTCCCGCCGGCGGGGGGAGCTTCCCCGGAGCTGCCATCCGCAGCATCCTGAATATCCCCATTCTTTCCGTCCCCTATGGAAATGCCGACGAGAACAACCACGCCCCCAACGAAAACCTGGCCATCGACTGCTTCAAGGGCGGGATCCGGACCACGGCGGCGCTTTTCTTTAAATTGGCGGAGTAAGAAAAATAAATTGGCCACAGATGAACACAACGCGGCGAAGCCGCACCCAAAGGGAATCACCCCCTCCCCCCTCGGAGACTGTGTCGGAATGCGGGAAACGCCGTCATTCCCGCGAAAGCGGGAATCCAGGTCCTTGAAATTGTAGTTGTCTCCAACTGACTGGATGCCCGCCTGCGCGGGCATGACGAATTATGACACAGTCCCTCGAGGGGGAGGGTTAGGGGGGGGATGTTTTTGAATAATAAAAATTTCAGAAATTGAACGTAAGTAGTACAGATGAACACAGATTTTATATTCGAAAAAGACCCAAATACAAAAGATTTAATAAGACGCGGATGAACACGGATAAAGACGGATGAAGCGTTAAGAACAAAAAAACGAAAACAATTGTCTCTCGCAGAGGCCGCAGGGCAATGAAAAAGTTTTATAATTTCCTAAGCCACAAAAACAGGAACGAGCGAATTTCTCCAACCCCAAAACGTCTCCCCTCCAATGGCGGGATGGGATTGAGGGGGGTGGTTTCGATGATTTCAGAACCGGAGGCAGCTTACCCAGTGGTTGGGTTGAACCTCCCTCAGTTCCGGAGCCTCTTGGCTGCACTCTTTCTTGGCTTCGAAGCATCGGGGATGGAACACGCACCCGGGAGGGGGGTTCAGGGGGCTCGGGATCTCCCCCTTGAGGATAATGGGCGCCCGCCGGGCCTCCACCACGGGGTCCGGGATGGGGACCGCGGAGAGAAGCGCCTGGGTGTAGGGGTGGAGCGGGTTGTCGTAGAGTTCCTGACGCCCGGTGATCTCGACGATCTTCCCCAGATACATGACCGCCACCCGGTCGCTGATATGGCGCACCACCGAGAGGTCATGGGCGATAAAAAGATAGGTCAGGTTGAGCTTTCCCTGCAGGTCCTCAAGCAGGTTGATGATCTGGGCTTGGATGGACACATCCAGGGCCGATACCGGCTCATCGCAGATGAGGAACCGGGCCTCCATGGAAAGCGCCCGGGCGATTCCCACTCTCTGCCGCTGGCCTCCGCTCAATTCGTGGGGATAACGGGTCGCCATGTTCGGATTCAACCCCACCATGGAGATCAATCCGGCCACCCGTTCTTTCAATTCCCTTCCGCTCTTCACCAGTTTGAATACTCCCGGCCCCTCCCCCACGATTTGACCGATAGTCATCCGGGGATTCAGGGAACTGAACGGATCCTGGAAGATGACCTGGATCCTCGGGCGAATGGACCGCAGTTCCCGCTCGGGAACCTGGGTCAGGTCCTTCCCTTCGAAGAGGACCCCGCCCGAGGTGGGCCGGTCGAGCTGTAGGATACAGCGCCCCGTGGTGGTCTTCCCGCAACCGGATTCTCCCACCAGTCCCAGCGTTTCTCCCTTTCGGATGGAGAAGTTTACGCCGTCGACGGCTTTAATCCACCCCACCACCTTCTGGAGGATCCCGGAAGAAGTCAGGGAAAAATGCTTCTTGAGGTTGCGAACCTCCAGGATCGTCCCGTCTGAATTTTTGGCAGCGGTCGGCTGCATCGGACTATTCATGCGCAGATCTTTCTTGCCGGTTTCTTCTCCCGCCAATCCCCTGCCTCAGGCAGATCCCCCTCCAACCCGGTCCCACATCCAGCAGGAACTCCAGTGCTTCTCCCCCACCTCGCAAAGAGACGGAGCTTCCCGGACGCATTTCACCACGGCGAATTTGCACCGCACCTGGAAGCTGCAGCCCGGGGGCAGATCCGCCAGGTCCGGGGGTTGGCCATCGATGGGGTCCAGCTTGGCCTTGCGCGGCTGATCCAGCCTGGGCACGGAACGCAGCAACCCCAGGGTATAGGGGTGTCTGGGAGTCTGGTAGATATCCCGGGCATTGCCGCTTTCGATGATCTTGCCCGCATACATGACGTTCACCCGGTCGGCGTAGCGGGCCACGACCCCCAGATTGTGGGTGATGATGATGATGGCCACCTGGAGACGACGGCAGGTGTCTTTCAGCAGCTCCAGGATCTGGGCCTGGATGGTCACGTCCAGGGCCGTGGTCGGTTCGTCGGCCAGAATCAACCGGGGTTCGCAGCACAAAGCCATGGCGATCATGACCCGCTGGCGCATGCCCCCGCTGAACTGATGGGGGTACTGGGACAGCCTCCGTTGCGGGTCGGGGATGCCCACCAATTTCAAGAACTCCATGGCCCGGTTTTCCGCCTCTTGGGGCTTCATCTGCAGGTGCATCTCCAGCGCTTCAGTGAGCTGGCGGCCGATGGTCAGAACCGGGTTCAGGCTGGTCATGGGCTCCTGGAAGATCATGGCGATTTCTTTGCCCCGGATCTTTCTCATCCCCTCCGGGTCCAGCAGGCGCAGGTCCCGGCCGCGAAAATGGATTTCTCCCTCCACGATCCGTCCAGGGGGATTGGGAATGAGGCCCATGATGGAGAGGGCGCTCACCGACTTGCCGCATCCGCTCTCCCCCACCAGGGCAACGGTTTCCCCTTCCTGGATGTCAAAAGAGACTCCGTCCACGGCCCGGACCACCCCCTCCGGGGTGAAGAACTGGGTCCTGAGTCTTCTCACTTCCAGCAGCATGCTCGTTCCTTCATTTCCCCAACCCTCATCATCCCTTTCCCCACCCGGGTCTCTTCCCCCCGAATTGCTTTCCCCTCAGGAAGAAGTTCGGAGCTTGGGATCCAGCTCATCGCGCAGGGAGTCCCCGAAGATGTTAAAGGCAAACACCGCGGCGCTGATGGCCAGCCCCGGGAAAACGGCCATCCAGGGGGCGCTTTCGGCAAAGGTCACCGCGGCCCCTTTCAGCATAAGGCCCCAGGCCGGGATGGGTTCGGCCACCCCCACACCCAGGAAACTGAGGGATGCCTCGGTCAGGATCGCTCCTCCCAGGTAGGCGGTGACCAGGATCAGGAAGGGAGCGGCCACGTTGGGCAGAATATGCCGGAACATGATCCGGATATGGCCAAACCCGCAGGCCCGCGCGGCATCCACGTAGGGCATGCTCCGGATGGATAAGGCGGACGATCGAATCACCTGGGCGCTGCGCGGAATCATGGGAATGGTGATGGCCACGATGACGTTGAGGAGGCCGGTTCCCAGAACGGCCATCATGGCCAGGGCCATCACGATGAGGGGAAAAGAAAGGAGGATCTCCATAAATCGTTGAACGATCACATCGGTTTTCCCCCCGAAATAAGCGCACAGGACCCCGATGATCGCTCCCAGGACGGTCCCGCAGAAGGATGAGGAAAAACCCACCAGCAGAGCGGTCCGGGATCCATAGATGATTCGGGAGAACACGTCCCGCCCGTGGGCATCCGTGCCCATGAAGTGGTTCATGCTCGGAGGGCTGAGCATGGCCTTGTAGTCGTTTACCATGGGAGGATAGGGGGCGATCCAATCGGCCAGGAGAGCCGTGAAGACCATGATCAGGAAGATCAATCCACCGATGGCCCCCAGGGGCCGCTGGCGGCAGAAGCGGGTGAGTCGCTGCATCTTGCCGGAGAAAATCATACCCTCCCCTTTCCTTCCCTTTTCTCCATTTTGAGTTCGATCCGCCATGCTTTCCGGAATCCTCTCCTTTATTTATAACGGACCCGCGGGTCCAGCCAGGCGAAAAGGAGGTCGGTCACAAAGTTCATGACGATGAAGAAAACCGCTGTCAGGAGGACCAGGCTCTGAGTCATGGTATAATCGCGCTGTTCGATACTCTGGACGAGCAGGCGGCCGAGGCCGTTGAGATTGAAGACCTGCTCGGTAACTACCATGCCCCCGATGAGAAAAGCCATCTCCAGGCCGATCACGCTGATCACCGGGAGCATGGCGTTCTTCAGGGCATGGCGGACCAGAATCAGCCTCTCCCGTAAACCCTTGGCCCGGGCCGTACGGATGTAATCCTCCCGCAAGACCTCCAGGACCGAAGACCGGGTCATGCGCATGATCATGGCCGAGTAGCGGTACCCAATGGCCAGGGTGGGCCAGATCAATTGGGCAATGTTGGAAACGGGGTTTTCCCAGAAGGGGGAAAATTCCATGGGGGGGAGCCAACCGAAGAGGATCAGGAGTCCCAGGATGACGATGATACCCAGCCAGAAAGAAGGGGTGGCCAGGCCGGCGATGGAAAAGACCCGGATGGCGTAATCCACCCAGGTGTCCTGCTTGAGGGCGGCCATCGTGCCCAGGGGAATTGCTAAAAGAACCGCCAGGAAAGTAGCCATGACGGCCAGCTGAAGGCTCAACTGGAACCGGATGGAAATTTCATAAAGGACCGGCCGGCCCGTCCACATGGAAACGCCAAAGTCCCCCCGGATGATGTCCCAGACCCAGGCCCCGAACTGGTGCCAGAGCGGCTTGTCCAGCCACAGGAGTTCCCTCTCTTTCTGCAGGGTTTCCGCGGAGACCGCGCTGCCTTCTCCCGCATGCTTCAGCTCCACCAAATCGCCGGGTACGACCCGCATCAGGAGGAAGATGAGGACCGCTACCCCCAGGAGGGTGGGAATCATGAGCAAAAGGCGTTTGATGATGTATTGCCGCATGGATTTTCGAAAAGGCAGCTAATCCAAAGCCATTGAATGCTTTACCTGGTCATTGCGAGCCCTAGGGGCGCGGCAATCTTACCCCTTCTCAATCCTTCTCCAGCCACACATCCACCAGATCCACGTTGAGAAAGTGGTGGGGGAGAGCGACCCAGCCCTTCACCTTGGCCGAATGTATGGAAATCCGCTTGGTCCAGCCCACCGGCGGGAACCCATAGGCCATCTCATCCAGGACCCGGGTCTGGAACTGGCGGGAGAGCTTCTTCCGCTCCACCGGGTCCATGGCGGCACTCTGCTTCTGGTAAAGGCCATCCAGAGTCCGATCTGTGTACCTGCCAAAATTGGCCGGGCTGATATCGGAGGAGAGCCACACGAGGAAGAGAAGGTCCGGGTCGGATATGTAGTCGGAGATGTAATGGATGGCAACTTTGTATTCTCCCGACCGGAGGGCTTTGTAGTAAGCCCCCACTTCCTGGACCTTCTGGATAACATTGAGTCCAACCTGCCGCCACTGGTCGATGAGCCAAATGGTCATGGGCTCGTACTCTTGCCGGTTCAGGAGTTCAATGTTGAAGCCTTCGGGGACCCCCGCCTCCTTGAGCAGCCGGCGGGCTTCTTTCTTCGAGGCTTCGCCGTTCTTGGAAAAACCGGCAAGCTGCATCAGTTCAGCCTCAGTCATGGCGAATTCCGCCGCAGGACTGAGGAGGCCGGTTATACTCGTTCCCACCTCGGCAATGCGTTCGAGCGCTTTGAACCCCTCCCAGCGGTCCAGGGCCAAGGACATGGCGCGCCGCACCCGAGGGTCATTGAAGGGCTTTGCTTCACAATTGAAGATTACCGTATTCACCGAACCGCCGAGCAGCTCTTGAACCTTGACCTTGTCTCCCATGGCCCGGACCAGGTCATCGCGAATGCTGGGGGAAAAGTAACGAAACTCCGCCTGTACCCGCCCGCCGCGGATGGCCGCGGCCCGGGCGCCGATATCCCGGATGAAGACCGCCCTGTATCCATCCAGGTAAGGGCGGCCTTTTACAAAATAACCTTCGTGTTTCTTCCCCACCCAGTGGGAGCCGGTCACATACTCCACGAATTTGAAGGCCCCCGAGCCCATGACGTTCTTCTCATACCAGCGGGGGTCCTTGGCCAGGATGTCGGCCTTGTAAATCCAGTTCCAGGGGGAGGCCAGGCTGATCATAAAGGATGCGGAAGGCCTCTTCAGACGGAAGACTACCGTATGATCATCCGGCGCTTCGATCTTCTCCACCACATCATAGAAAGCCTTGCGGGCACTTACGATTCCGGTGGGGGGAAAGACGATCCTATCGTAGCTGGCCTTGATATCTTTCGAGGTCAAGAGGCTTCCGTCATGGAATTTTACCCCTTTGCGGATTTTGAAAGTGTAAGTCTTGCTGTCCGCGGAAATCGTCCAGCTCTCCGCCAAATCCCCCACAACTTTAGGATAATTCTTCTGATCAAACTTCAGAAGCAGGCTGTAGTGGGGCGCAATGGGGTGGATCACCGCGTAGGTGGACTCCCGGTGGGCATCGTAGGAAGGCGGCGCCGCCCCCACGGCGTAG
>JAPLIW010000523.1 GCA_026388915.1 Deltaproteobacteria bacterium | reverse complement strand
TACGCCGGCATGGAAGCCGGGGGGACGAAATTTGTGTGCCTGGTGGCCGCCGGGCCGGAGGATGTTCGCGCCCAGATCTCCTTTCCCACGACGAACCCGGAAGAAACGCTGGGGCGCGCCGTCTCCTTTTTCAAGGCCCATGAACCCTTTGCCGCCATGGGAATCGGCACCTTTGGCCCCTGCGATCTCAACCCGGCCTCTCCCGCATACGGCCGCCTTAGCACCTCGATCAAGCCGGGCTGGAAGCAGGCGGATGTGCTGGGGGCCTTTCGTCGGGCCTTTGACGTTCCCATCGGGATCGACACCGACGTCAATGCGGCCGCCCTGGGCGAGTACACCTGGGGAGCCGGACAGGGATTGAATGTGGTCCTTTACCTGACGGTCGGCACAGGGATCGGCGGCGGGGGCGTCATCAACGGGCGGATGATGCATGGCTTGTTCCATCCGGAGATGGGGCACATCCGCGTGCCGCGGATTTCGGGGGACGAATCATTCTGCGGCGTGTGCCCTTACCACGGAGACTGCCTGCAGGGGCTGGCATCGGGCCCGGCCATTGAAGCCCGCTGGGGGAAGCCGGCGTCTGAACTCCCTCCGGGGCATCCCGCCTGGAAGATGGAAGCTCACTACCTGGCTCTGGCGGTCTACAATTACATCTGCACCCTTTCCCCCAACCGGGTCATCCTGGGCGGAGGGGTGATGCACCAGGGACACCTGTTTCCCCTGATTCGGGAACAAGCCGGACGATTGCTAAATGGCTACATCCAATTGCCTGTGATTCTCGAAAGAATCGACGAATACATCGTCCCGCCGGCCTTGGGCGACCGGGCCGGCGTCCTGGGGGCCATCGCCCTCGCCGGGCAGACGGTGGAAGAAAGCTGACGCAATAATCGGCAAAATCCTATCTTGTGAATCTCTGGAACCGGTCTTCGGGCTCGCGCAGCAGGAAGTGGCGGAATTCGCCCACGTTGGTGATGGAGTCGAAGAAGTACTGGAGGGAGACGCCGGTACGCCATTCGTTGTAGGAGGAGGCGTTGTTGAAGCCCAGGTAAGCCGAGCCGAGCCAGTGGTTCCCGAAGAGCTTCACGCCACGGACCTTTCCGCTGAACCCCAGCCGGGATACGTTCTCCCCGGAGTAGGTGCCGGTCGCATCCCCCCGGGCGGACCCGTTCAAAGCTGAAAGGTTGTCGTCGAATAGCGGATAATGGGGACTGTCCTTGGTTTGGTAATACATGTACCCGGCGGAAACCCGAGCGTCGATGGAGCAGGTCGCGCAGGGCGTGGTCTTGTAGCGGAGAGTGGGACCGGTCATGAAGAAGTTCTCGGGGCTGAAGTAGCCCCCGTGGCCGTAGGTGAAGAAGTTGGAATTCCGCTGGAAGTGCTTGACCGTGGCGAACCAGCCCGCCGACAGGTCTCCTGGGCCCCACGGGATCATCTTTCCGAAAGAAGCCGTGCCGAAGACACTCTGATTGGACCAGACGTCCTCCCCCCAGAGATAGTCGTAGCCGGCGGCGAAAGAGAGCCAGTAGGTGGGCCGGGGCTCAAAGGTGATGTCCCCCTCAATTCCCGTTCGCAGCACCCTCCCCCATTTTTTGTCGGTGTAAGGATCCTTCTGCCCGGCATAGGAGAGAATGGACTCATCCACCTGCAGCTGGTGAATATCGACCAGCCAGCTCTTTCCCGACAGGCCGGCGGTAAAAGTCGGCAGGGGAGAGACCGGCCCGCCGATGAAGGAAGTGCCCAGGAGGAACCCGTAGCGGATGGGGCCTTCTTTCTGGAACCCGATCTCCGGCTTCACCACCCATAGAGAGGTGGCCAGGTCGTTCTGCTTCGGCCCTCCGTTCACATACTTGTAATAGCTTCCCACGTAGGGGAAGGACGGGGCGCTTCCCGAAGAAAGGTAGGCCGGGATCAGGGAAAAGCTCCATTTCTTGCCGTAACGAGTCGGGTAGTCCAGGGTAATGGGAAAATCCGCTTCGATCAATTTGTCGAACCCGTCGGAACCGCTCTTGGAGCGGAATAATAAGGAGGCCTCGACGGAAGGCTTGTCCGCGTTGTAGTAGCAGGTGCCCGGTTCCGGGTTCGTTTGAGCCGCCCTCACCGGGGCATCATGGGAAGCGAAATATTCGGCGGCCGCTTTCTTGGATGCGGGAGAAGCCTCTTTTCCCATGGACTCGGCAAACGGGTAGGCCTTCTTCCTCTCCCCCATCTGGTCATACGTGGAAAGGACCGACTTACCCGTTTCAGGAGAAGGAGACTTCTGGTACTGGTCCAAAAATACCGGGAGAGCCTCCCGGGGTTTCCCCTGGGCGGAGTAACTGCGGGCCGAGAGGAGCTGGGCTTCCTGGTTTTCGGGCTGGATCGTCAGGGCTTTCCCCGCAAGCGTTTGGGCTTCCCCGTATTTTTTCTTATCGTACGCCTCCCCGGCCTTCTTCAGGTAGAGCTGCGCCCGGATCTCCTGCCATTCCCTGTCCTGGAAACCGACCCCTTCGGCCAGAGCCAGAGCCTCATCCGTTTTTCCCATGCGCATCTGGGTGTAAATCAAGCCCAGGGCAATATCCCGGTCGGAGGGAAATTCTCTGTGGAGAGAAGAGAAAAGCGGGTAAGCTTCGCGGTCCTTTCCCCGGTTGTAGTACATCCAGGCCAGGGCTCTTCGGGCGGAAGGATCTTCGGGTTGCAGGGCTAGAATCCTTCGGGCTACCTCTTCGATGCGGGGAGAAGAAGCGGGGAGCGCGGCCAGTTCCTTTCGAAGTACGGCCAGTTCCAGACCGTTAAGCTCCTTCAGATGTTCAGGAGACAGCTTCCCTCTTTCTCTCTCCGCCCGCACTAGGGAAAGGGCCCCGTCATCCTGCCCCCTGGCAAAGAGGCTCCAGCCCAGGAGAATGCGGGCATCGCGGTTGTCGGGCTCAATGGCCAGGGCCTTGCTCAGGCAGGCCTCGGCTTGAGCGTAATCCTTCTTCTCGAAAGCCTCCCTTCCCCGCTTCAGGTATAACTGGGCTCGGAGTTTCTGCCATTCCTCATCCTTGAAGGGCACTTTTCCCGCCAGGGCCAGGGCTTCTCCGTCCTTCCCCATCTTCATCTGGGTGTAGGCCAGCCCCAGGGCGTAGTCTTTCTCCCCCGGGTAGCGGGAATGGAGGGAAGAAAAAAGGCGGTAAGCCTCTTCATTCTTTCCCTGGTTGAAGTACGCCCAGGCCAGCGCCCTCTGAGCCGATGGATCGCCGGGCTGCAGGGCCAGGATCTTCCTGCTCACTTTCTCGGCCTCCGCGGAACCGGGCGGCAGGGCGGCCAATTGTTTGCGGAGAATCGAAAGTTCCAATGAACTCACTTCGGCCCGGTACTCCTCCGGGCCCTTTTTCTTCTCCCCGGCGAGGATGCTTTCCATCTCTTCGGGAGGCACCGTCTCGGCCAACCCATAGACCACCCCCAGGCGCGCCTTCCAGTCCGGCTCCGGGCATTTTAAAAGATCGCGGTAAAGAGAAGCGGCCTCCGTCTTGACCCCTGCTGCGGTCAGATCTTTGGCCAGCCGGGCAAAGACGTCAGGGGCCACACAACCATCCAGCCCCTCCCGGTGGGCTAGAACAAACTGATTCAAATCTTTCGGAGATGCGGGTGGGGTCAGTTTTCGGTAGTCGTCGCGAACCCGGGCTTCCTGAAATTTCTTCTCCCACTGAATCCGTTCTTTCTCCGGAAGGAGGGCGAGATAAGGTTTGGCCCGGGAATCCTCCTGATCGGCGAGCAGGAGGGGAAGGAGGCTGGGCAGGACTTCTCCGGTTTTATAATTCTTCCCGACAAGGTCTTCAAAAATCTCCTTGGCCCGGCCTTTCTGCCCCTGCTTCAGGTAAGCGTAGGCCAGGCCCAGCCGGGCCTCATTCGCGATGGCGGCATCCGGCGCGGCTGATGCCTGGGTAAAGAAGCCGATCGCTTGGCCATAATCTCCCCTTCGGAAAAACCTCCACCCCTGGGCAAGTTTGTCTTTCACCGTGGGAGGAGAAGACGGGGCCACGCGCACCGGCGTCTTTTGAACCGATTTTTTCATCTCCTCGAATTCCGGCTCCAGAAGCCCGGATTCGTGCGGATGCTGGGAAATTTCGGCCTCATGCTTTTTCTGGCTCAGGTCCTGAAGCTGGGACTGCCCCCGCTCCTGGGCCTGCACGTACCACAGACCGGAGACGAGGAAGGCGACAGCGATGAATGAAAAACTCTTTCTCATTATATCTTGTCTAGGGTGGCGTCTCAGAAATATGTTGACAAAGTTGGACCCTGGTGCCAGGAGCCGAGGCCCGGACCGCTGCGCTTGCCAAAATAGGCGGCGGTGCCTCCTGTGGCCACGGGGATCTTACGATGGATACTGCCCAAAAGTCTGCTTTTCAGGTATTTACGAAGGCGTAGCCTTTGGGCCCTCGTTCCTTTGAGGAATCCCACGGATCGCGGCCGAAGGAGGCCTTTACCCGCCGGATTTTGGCGGCGCACATCGGTCCAAGCCTCGGCTCCACATGGCGATTGATTCGCATTATTTTGGAGACACAACACTAGGGCCTGCTTACCTCTCCCTGCGCCAGCAAATAGAGCGTGTGGGAATAGTAATCGTCTTTCTCTGCCTGAACCTTCTTCGCGGCCCTTTGGAGAAGGGAGCGGCTGAGCTCTCCCTCCCCCAGGTCCCGCGCCGTCCTGCCATAGATGGCATAATATCCCC
>JAPLIW010000757.1 GCA_026388915.1 Deltaproteobacteria bacterium | reverse complement strand
TCCGAGAGAAGCTCCAGATGCCGCGCATCAAGATCTTGCACATACCACCAGTATCCCGTTCCCCCCACCCCCGCCAGCTGAACCTGGACCACCTGGCCGGCTTTCAGGTTGATTTCTTTCCCGTTATCCTGCTTCTGCAGGATCACCTCCGGTTCTTTTCCCATGGCCCCAACCTCGCTAAGTCCCGAAAGGAAGAAGAAAAAGCTGAAGGCCCAAATCATTCCCCGGGAGACGAAAAAGGTTTTCCTTCTCTTCTTCATGGCAATGCCCCCCCTTGCGATGACAAGAATCGGCATGCGGACCCATCAATCTTGCTCGGCGAAATAGGCATCCTGCACTCCTTCGAGCAGCTGGAAGGATTGGACCCGGATGGAAATGATATCCGCCTCCGGGTCGTCGAGCAACTCCCTTAGCTGAGGATGTCTGGCCAGGAACCGCGCCCGGATCACCTTTTTCCTGGCCGGGTCGACTTTTTGGAATACCCCGCTTACAGTCAAGGCCTTTTTCTGGCCTACGGCCAGGTTCCGGTCTTCTTCCCGGGTGTCGATCAGAAGACTGACCCAGGGATTTTCCAGGAGGTTCCTATATTTTTTAGTCTTTTGACTGGTCACCATGAAAATTTCCCGGCATTCGGGGTCGACAATATAAGACATGAGCGAACAGTGTGGCCTTCCAGCGGATACAGTGGCCAGAACACAGGTATCCTTTTCCCGCACCAGGGTTTTCATCTTGTCGATCAATGATTTACCCTCCTTTCTGAAACCTTCCGGCCGAAGGGGAGATATTTCCTTTATACTCTCAGCCCGGGCTTTAAGCAAGCCGGGCACTTCCCAAGCCGGGTTCTCAGAAGCTTTTCGATGGGCTGGCACATACCTTGCAATATATTATTTAGTCCCAAAGGCATCAGTTCTTGGGGAGAACTGGGAAAAATATATAAAATCGGATAGTTAATATATTTTTGATCGCCCGCCGGAGGCCTTTTTTGTTCTCATTTTGGAGCAAAAACCCTTTCCGGCGGACAATAATGTACAGCCTCCTTCTGCGGCGGAAGGAAAGAATTTCCCAGTACAGAATGGTTAAGGGGAAAGAAAAAGGATTTTCCAGCCGATAAGATTGAATGTCATGAACAAGATTTACCGCCTGTTCAAAAGAGCCATGACCCCGGTCAGCATTATGGTGATCCCCCATGGGAACCCGAAACCCCTGCGCCTGAAAATCCCGGCCATCGGGATTCTCCTGTCTCTCCTTCTTCTGGCGGTGGGCGCGGTTCAGATCTGCGGGGTGGTGATCAACGGGCTGAAGTATCCGTTTTTGGTTGATCAGGTGGAATATTATGACAAACAATTCTCCCAATGGAACTCCACCGTGACCGCCCTCCGGGAAGTTGAGACCGATTTCCGCCAGGCCTTTTCCCTCAAGTCCCGGGATCAGATCCTGGAAAACATCGACACCTCCTATACGGGGTCCATAGACATCCAGACCCTTATGAAGGAGCTTCAAAGGACGGTGGAAACCGTCGACGAGATCAAGGATTATCTGCGCATCCAAAAGGACATCTACCTGGCGACTCCCAAGGGATTCCCGGTGGAAGGGAATGTCAGTTCTCCCTTCGGCATGAGAGAGAACCCCTTCAGCGGAGACAAGAGTTTTCACTCGGGGGTGGATATTTCGGCAAGCCCCGGGACTCCCGTCCGGGCCACGGCCGACGGGGTCGTGAGCCATTCCGGCTGGACCCAGCACAGCGGATATCTAGTGGTCCTCGAACACGGGTGCGGTTTTTCGACGATCTACGCCCACAACAAGAAAAACACGGTGAAGATGGGGCAGACCGTCAAGAGGGGGGAGGTCATCGCTTACGTGGGATCCACCGGAAAGTCCACGGGCCCCCATGTTCATTATGAGGTTTGGGAAAAGGGGAAGAACGTCAATCCGAAAAAATATCTTCAGGGGAGGTCTTAATGTTCGCCAGGGATCCGGAGAAAATGGAGTCCTTTCTGGGAGCCGATTCGAATTTCAAGGGGGAGCTGAATGTAAAAGGAACCCTGCGGGTGGATGGTTCCGTGGAGGGCCGATTGAACGGCGACTGCGTGATCCTGAGTGAGAGGGCCTTGGTAAAGGGGGAGATTCAGGGCAAGAAACTGGTCATCGGAGGTAGGGTGGAAGGGAATCTCCGCGCCCAGGAGCTGGTGGAGATCAAATCCAAGGGAAAGGTCATAGGAGATATTTTCACCCCCCAATTAGTCGTCACGGAGGGGGCCCAGTTCAACGGAAGAATTGAAATGGAAAAGGAAGGGGCCAAGGTGATTGATCTGCCGTTGAAAGGGCAGGAAGCCTGATTATTTTGGCGGAAGTGCATGGGAATCGAACCCACCTGCCGCCTTGCTCAGACGGCACACTGGATTTGAAGTCCAGGAGAGCCACCAGTGCCCTATCCACTTCCGCTATGGGAAGTATACCTTATTTTGGGGGGAGCAAAAAGAATTCTTTCGCCTAATCCTCTAACCAGTAACGAGCAACCAGCAACGTTTTTTCACTCCGTTTTCCGTCCTGGTCCTTTACCCAGTAACGAGTAACAAGTAACGAGCAACGTTTTTTCAGAGTCTTGGGTTCTTGCCTCAAGCGAAGCCCATGAACCTAATATGGTTCAGGGCGAAGCGCTCCTCAAGTCAAGCCGGAGGCTTGACGCTCATCAAGGCCCGCAGGGCCGATCCATCTTCATCCCGCCCTGATCCTTTACCCAGTAACGAGTAACAAGTAACGAGCAACTTGTTTTTTAGATTTTTGGGTTTTTGCCTCAAGCGAAGCCCAAGAACCTAATATGGTTCAGGGCGAAGCGCTCCTCGAGTCAAGCCGAAGGCTTGACGCTCCTCAAGGCCCGCAGGGCCGATCTGTTTCCATTCCGCAATCCGCATTCCGAATTCCGCATTCTATTTAACGTACCCTTTGCCCTTCAGCCCGTCGTAAAGACTCTTGGCCTTGTTCACGCTGTCCACAATCAGGGCC
>JAPLIW010000327.1 GCA_026388915.1 Deltaproteobacteria bacterium | reverse complement strand
ACGCGGTAGGGGGGATTGGAATGAGGCGGAGCTTTTTTGAGAAAGCAGATCGGGTGTTGGAACTTATTTTGAGGTGGGGGAGCAGCCTCTGCCTGGTAGGTTTATTAATCATCATTTCCGCGGTCGTCTTCATTCGATTTGTCCCCTTCACCTCCATGGGATGGACCGACGAGATCGTGGAATTTGCCTTTGCCTGGATGGTATTCCTCTGCTCCGCAGGCCTGTGGCGCCAAAGAACTCATTTCCGGGTGGAATTAGTCCAGGAGTGGCTCGGTAGTTCCAGGGCGGGACGGGTGTTGGGGATTATCCTGAATCTTCTTTCCCTGGTATTCCTCTTGGTCCTCACCTATCAAGGAGGGGTCCTGGCCATGAAGGCCACGGATCGTTCTCCCATTTTTGAATATCCCAAAACTCTATGGTACCTGTCCATTCCGATCGCGGGGGCCATCATGATCGGCTACACTGTCCGAGATCTCTTGGGTATTTTCAAAAGGCAGGAATGAATTTTCGGTTCAAGTATAAAGTTGAAAGGCAATAACCGTCAACCGCTAACTTTAGCCATTGGAGGAAAAGTCATGAGCCTTTCCTGGTTGTTTCAACAGACCCATCGAGTCAAGGGCAGGAGAAGATGGATTGATGAGAAAAACACCGGGCTTCAATTTTTGAAATATGGGCGGATCGTCCTCGAGGGAGGGGACGCGCCGGTGATCCTCGAGACCGGGAAAGAGGAGATCGGGCTAATCTGTCTGCGGGGGGAGGGGGCTGTAGAGGTAGATGGGCGGAGCTTCAAAATGAAAAAGTATGACGCCCTGTACCTCCCCATCCAGGCCCGGTGCCGGATTACCCCGAAGGAATTCTTCGACCTGGCCGAATGCGCCGCCCCGACATCGAAAAATTACGGAGTACAATTCGTGGCCTTTGAGGATGTGCTGAAGAATCCCAAGCTGGTCACCCGGGCGGGCTTCGAGCCTTATTCCCGTACCATTCACACCCTAATCGGCGAGGCCAATACGAAAGCAGGGAGGCTCCTGGCTGGGGTGACGATGAGTAAAGAGGGTAATTGGACGAGCTGGCCTCCCCATGACCACTCGGGAGCCAAAGAGGAGATTTACCTGTATGTGGACCTGCCGGACCCCAATTTTGCCATCCATCTGAATTACTGGGATTTCCAAAGCCCCGAGATCGTGGCCATGGTGCGGGAAGGGGATGCGGTGGCCATCAAGAAGGGGTATCACTACAACGTGGCGGCCCCCGGAACGGTGACCACCTTTGTCTGGATGATGGCCGCCATCCGGGAGGAACAGGACCGGGTCTTCACCCAGGTTACCGTTCAACCTGAATTCGACGGGCGCTTCAAGCTCTTTTAGCGATCTTACCCGGTGCTGGCCAAGAACGCCGAAGAAAAGGCCGCCCCGCATTTCACCACCGAATTCTTTGGGAAATGCGGGGCGATAAGAAAGGTTACTGGCTCTTGCGGGCGGTTTCCATGAGGGGAATAATCCGCTGGTGTAGGTCGTAAACGTATTTCTTGTATTCCTCGCCCACGAGGGGCCTGACGGCCAGCGCCGCCTTGTCCATCTTATCCACATGTTCCGGATTCTTCATGGCCTCCAAAAAGACCTCCTGGATTTTCTTCAAAATTGGGTCTGGAATACCGGCGGGACCGAACATGCCGCGGGAGGAGGAAGAAATAATCCCGGGAAAGCCCAACTCTGCGGTGGTGGGAACATCGGGCACAAATTTCGACCTTTGAGGGTCCATCACCATCAGGATGCGGAGCGGGGTCCCCTTGAGCTTGGTGCCAATGTCCCCGACGTTGCCAAAGGCCACATCCACCTGCCCCCCCAACGCCGCGGTGAAGACCTGGGCGCCCCCGTCGAAATGGACAATCCGGAATTTTACTTTGGCCGCCTGTTCCAGCATAAGGATGGCCAGGTGGTCATCCCCGAGGATCCCGGTTGTGGCGGCCCGGATTTCACCAGGGCGCTTCCGGGCGTCTTCCAGTAGGTCTTTCAAGGTCTTGTACGGACTGTCCCCTTTGGCCCAGATGATCCCCGGGTCGATGACCTGGTTGGTGATGAAAACCAGGGAATTCAGGTCGAATAGCGCCTTCCGTTCCGGGTCTAGAACGATGGTGTTCAGCGCCGGAAGGCTGGCGAACCCCAAGGTATACCCGTCGGGTTTCGCCCGGGCGGTTTCGGTCAAGCCGATCTGCGACCCTGCGCCCACTCGGTTGGTGACGACGATCGGCTGTCCCATTTTCTTTTCCGCAATCGCCGCAACGATACGGGCGCCCACATCCGTGGAGCCACCCGCCGGCCAAGGAACCTGAAGAATAATCGGCTTGGTGGGATAATTTACGGCCTGCGCTCCCGCCAAACTCGCCCCCCAAAGGGGTCCAGCGACTATCAGCATGCTGAAAAGAAGTCGAACGATCATTTTTCCGCCTCCTTGAAACGAATTTGGACCTTCAACTCCGTACTGTTTAATTTCACTCCCTGAAATTTTCTTAACCAAAAAGCATCCCCCCCACCCGAACCCTCCCCCTCGAGGGGGGAGGGGAGGGAGGGGGTGAATCCCCATCTTGGACGGATAGAGCTTCTAGAAAGTCAAAAAATGAAAAGAAGAAAGGAAAAACCCGTAGGGGCGATTCATGAATCGCCCCTAGGATTATTGCCATTCTCCGGTCTGCATTCTCC
>JAPLIW010000432.1 GCA_026388915.1 Deltaproteobacteria bacterium | reverse complement strand
TAAGAAAATCAGCGTCGTCGGCCTGGGAACTCTGGGCACCCAGATTGCGATCCAGTCAGCTTACTATGGTTATGAGGTCCGCGGTTATGACCAGGACCCTCAGGTCTTCCAGAAAATGATCCAGAAAATCAAGGGGATGATGAAATTTCTGGGGAAAAGCCCCACCATGGGTGCGGAAGAGTGGGAGAAGGGAGCCGGAAAGGTCAAGCCGGCCAAGGATCTTGCCGAGGCGGTAAAGGATGCGGATTTGGTCATCGAAGTGGTACCGGAAGTCCTCGAACTGAAGCGAAAAGTCTGGGCCCAGATCGATTCCCTGGCCCCGAAAGGCGCTCTCTTAGCCACGAACAGCTCTTCTATTCCCGTCTCCCGGATCGAAAGCGCCACCCAAAGGCCGAAAAATTGCCTGAACATCCATTTTTACATGCCGGCGGTCGGCTGGACCATCGTTGACGTGATGGGGGGGACCCAAACCCCTCCGGAGGTCCTGGAGACGGCCAAGCAATTCATCCGGTCCATTCAGTGCATTCCGCTGACCGTGAAAAAAGAAATCCTGGGCTTCTGCTTCAACAGCGTTTGGCGGGCGATCAAAAGGCAAACCCTTTATCTATGGGGAGAGGGGTTCGTCGACTTCCGGGATGTTGACCGGGCCTGGATGGTGATGTTTACGCCAACTCATGGCCCGTTTTTCCTGATGGACCTGGTCGGCCTGGACGTGGTGTACGACATCGAAATGTCCTACTATAACGAATCCAAGGACCCCAAGGATTATCCGCCGAAAGCGCTAAAGGACATGATCGAGCGGAAGGAACTGGGGGTGAAAACAGGGAAGGGTTTTTACACCTATCCCAACCCGGAGTTCGGCCGTCCCGAATTTCTGAAGGGGAAATAGGGGGCGGGATGGGAAAGGATGGGAAGGAGGAAGCCGGCATATAGCCGGAAAGGAAGGATGGAATTGGGGCTCATGTTAAATCGGCTTTAAACCCGGCATTCCATCCTTCCGCGATTCCATCAATCTCCTTTTCCTTCGAGGGCGGCAAATTCTTTCAGGAGCTCTTTTTGACGATGGTTCAGTTTGGCGGGGACCTTGACCGTCACCTGGACGTGCTGGTCTCCCTTTCCGTATCCGTCCAGATGAGGGATGCCGATCCCGTGCAGGGTGAAGACCTGGCCGCTCTGGGTTCCGGGGGGGATGGTGATTTTTTTGGTTCCGTTCAGCGTGGGGATTTCAATCTCTTCTCCCAGGGCGGCCTGGACAAAAGAAATGGGAATCTGGCACAGGACATCGTCTTCATGCCGTTCAAAGAAGGAGTGAGGCTCAACGTGTAAGATGACATAAAGATCCCCGGCCCGTCCTCCCCGGTCCCCTTCTCCCCCTTCCCCCGAAACGCGCAGACGACTTCCTGAATCCACTCCTGCCGGAATCTTAATGGGAATTTTCTTGGATTTTTTCACCTTGCCCGCTCCCCGGCAATCCGAGCAGGGATGGGAGATGAAAAACCCCTGGCCCCGGCAGCGGGAACAGGTTGTGCGCAAGGTAAAGAATCCCTGGGAATGAGTAACCTGGCCGGTTCCCTTACAGGAAGAGCAGGTTTCTTTCTTCGTGCCGGGTTTTATGGCGGTTCCTTTGCAGGTTCCGCAGGTCTCCGGGCGTTCGATATCAATCTCCATCTCCTTGCCCAGGGCCGCATCCATGAAGGAGATGGTCAGGTCGTAGCGGAAGTCAGGCCCTTTTCTCGGCCCGGCCGACCTGCCGCGGCCGGTGCCGAATCCGAAGAAATCCTCGAAGATATCGCCGAAGCTGGAGAATATGTCTTCGAAACCGGCAAAACCGGAGAATCCGGTCCGGCTGAGGCCTTCGTGTCCGTACCGGTCATAAAGCTCACGCTTCTCCGGGTCCCGGAGAACCTCGTATGCCTCGGATGCCTCTTTGAACTTTTCCTCCGCGGCTTTATCCCCCGGGTTCCGGTCAGGATGATGCTGGAGAGCCAACTGGCGGTAGGCTTTCTTGATATCCGTCTCATTAGCGCTGCGGGGCACGCCCAGGATTTCGTAATAATCTCTCTTCACCATTTTAGAAAGCGCTTCCTCCTGCAAAATATTAACATTCTCGGCATTAATGTCAAGTTGGACAGGTAGGGGACGGATTTCGAGGGACTCTTCTTTTTCAGAAAAAAGTAGGGGCGGTTCGCGAACCGCCCCTACTCGGCCAATAAAGAAATGGAGGGATTTTGAGGAAAGTTAAGTCATCTTGACCACAATGTCGCCGATCAGGTCAGCGGCTTCGTCGCTCCGGTCGGCGGCATTGGAAAGATGGCGGTAGATCTCCCGCATTTTGAGCATATAGACCGTGTCCGTCCCCCTGAAAAGCTCGGCCAGGGCCCGGTGGTAGGCGTTTTCCATCTCGTTCTCCGCGGCCTTGGCCTTGGTGGCATGCTCCAGGGCGATACTGGGATATTTCTGGATCAGGCGGATGGAATCGCTCAACTCCCGGGCCGCCTTGCGCAGGATGTCGATCATCTGAACCACGTGGCTGTTGGGTTTCACTTCATAGATTTCCATCTCGTCCACGGTGCGGTCCGCATAATCCATCACATCGTCAATGGCCCGCGATAAAGAGAAGATATCATCCCGATCAAAGGGGGTCACGAAGGTCTGGTTGAGCTCTTCTATGACGATGCGCCGTAGTTCGTCGGCTTCCCTTTCGACACCTTTCACCCTTTCCCGCTGGGCGTCCACTCCCCCTTCGGCCCAGGCATAGAGGGCGTCGAGCCCTTCCAGGACCTTCAGGGCCTGGGCGTGGAGCATCTCGCAGAAATCGCATTTCTTCTTCTGGAACAGAGCCATAGTGACTCCCCTTTTTCACTGGTGAAAATGCGTATATTATGCCAAAAGCATAAACCTGTCCAGCGAAAATTAGAAGAAAAGGTTGAAAATCAAGAAAAGAACGGCCGAAAGAGCGGCCGATCCCGGGATGGTAATGATCCAGGTCAAAAAGATCTGCTTCCCCACTCCCCAGCGCACGGACCCGAATCCCTGGGCCGACCCGGCTCCCAGGATGGAGGAGGAGACGATCTGGGTAGTACTCACGGGGAACCCGAATAGAGAAGATAGATAGATGATGATCGAAGAACAGGCCTGGGCGCTGAACCCATGGACGGGCCGGACTTTGTACAGTTTTGTGCCCAGCGTCTTCATGATCCGCCATCCGCCGGAACTCACCCCCAGGGCTAGGGCCATAGAACAGATCAGGATTACCCATTTGGGGACATAGAAGGAATATTCGGGGAGGGGCTGGTAGATCTTCCCCATCAGATCTGGAGAAATCTTATGGAAGATGATGAGGGAGAGACTGATGATTCCCATCCCTTTTTGGGCGTCATTGGTGCCGTGACTCAGGGCCAGGGTAATCGAGGTCAGAATCTGGAGTTGCTTAAGGCGCGAGTTCGCCCGGCTGGGCCTGGAATACTGAAAGAGGCGAAGGACTTTTTGGGTCAAATAGCGGCCGGCAATAAGACCAACCACCGGGGTAAGGACGAGGATGGCCAGGACTTCGCCCACCTTGACCCAATCAATCCATTCTGCTCCGGAGCCCGCCACAACGGCCCCCACCAATCCCCCGATCAGCGCATGGGAGGAACTGGAGGGCATGCCGAAATACCACCCCCCCAGATTCCAGAGAATCGCCCCGCAAACGGCCGCAAATATGACCGGCACAGTTATGTTCTGGGGGTCTACGATCCCCTTGCCCAGAGTCTGGGCCACGGCCGTTCCCAGAAACCAGGCACCGATAAACTCAAAGACGGCGATCAAGAGGAGGACCTTGCGGGGTTCCATGACCCCGGTGATGACCGGAGTGACGACCATGCCCGCGCAGTCATTGAACCCGTTGCTGAACTCAAAAATGAGGACGATGGCGATCAGCAGGATCGCCATGGTCAGGGTGTTGAATTCCAAAGGATCACGCTCCGTAAGCCCGGCCCAAGACCTGAACCGTATGAAGGGTTTTCACTCCGGTGTGGTACCCGATCTGCATCCGGCAGGCTTCACAGTCGGAGATCACGGTCCGGGCTTTCGATTCCCGGATAGCCTGAAAAAGCTCTTCTCCCACCTCCCGGGCAATCGCGTACTTTTCCCGCTTGTAACCATAACTCCCGGCCAATCCGCAGCACCCTTCGGGAAGCTCGATAACCTTCAACCCCGGAATCAGGGACAGAAGCTCCAGAGCCGGCAGGCCGATCTTCAAAGCCCACAAGTGGCAGGGAGCATGGTAGTAGTAAGTCTCCTTGATCTCCTGAAATCGGGTGTCCAGTTTCCCCTCTTCGTACAGCTGTAGGAGGAACTGGCATATTTCGAAGACATGATCCTTGAGCAGCGAAGCACCGGGGAGGTTCAGGACGGTTTCGTATTCTTCCTTCAAAGTCATGCCGCAGCTGGGGGAAGAGAAGACCACTTCGGTTCCATCCTCGATCGTTTTCCG
>JAPLIW010000359.1 GCA_026388915.1 Deltaproteobacteria bacterium | reverse complement strand
CGCTTCCGCCGCCTCATGCCCCTTTTCCACCGGCTTGAGAAGCGACGCGCACAGAACCGGCGACAGGATCAGGGCCACCGCCACCGAAAGAAGCATCGAGGCGATGATGGTTACGGAAAACTGGCGGTAGATCACGCCGGTAGAGCCGCCGAAGAACGCCATGGGGCCGAACACCGCCGCCAGCACCAGCCCGATGCCGATCAGAGCGCTGGTGATCTGGTCCATGGATTTCCGGGTCGCCTCCTTGGGCGGGAGCCCCTCCTCGCTCATGATCCGCTCCACGTTCTCCACCACCACGATGGCATCGTCCACCAGGAGGCCGATGGCCAGCACCATGGCAAACATGGTCAGCATGTTGATGGAAAACCCGAAAAACCCCAGGACCGCGAAGGTCCCCAGGATCACGACCGGCACCGCAATGGTCGGGATCAGCGTGGCCCGGATGTTCCCCAGGAAGAGATACATAACCAAGAACACCAGTAAAATTGCAATAAAAAGGGTCTTGACCACCTCCTCGATGGAGACCTTTACGAAGGGCGTCGTGTCATAAGGATAGACGACCTTCATGCCGGCGGGGAAGTACCGGCTCAACTCTTCCATCTTCGCCCTTACGGCATTGGCCGTATCCAGCGCATTGGCACCGGCAGCCTGCCGAACGGCCAGGGCGGTGGAAGGTTTGCCGTTGTAAGTGACCTCGATGTCGTAGACGTCGGTCCCCAACTCCGCCCGTCCCACATCCTTGACCCGCACGATGGACCCGTCCGGGTTGATGCGCAGGGGGATGGCGGCAAACTGCTCCGGGGTCTTAAGAAGGCTCTGGACCATGATGGAAGCGTTCAGGCGCTGGCCCGCCACCGCCGGCGCCCCGCCGAACTGGCCGGCGGAAACCTCCACGTTGTAAGCTTTTATCGCCGTGATGACATCTTCTACCGTCAAATGATAATCGGTCAGCTTGTCCGGATTCAACCAGACACGCATGGCATACTGGGTCCCGAAGATCTCCACCTCGCCCACCCCCGGCACCCGCGCCAGGATCTTCTCGAGGTTGGACACCGCATAGTCTCCCAGGTCATTCATATCCATGCTGCCGTCTTCCGAGACCAGGCCCACGAGCATCAGGTAGTTTCTTGTGGACTTACCGACCAGGAGACCCGTACGCTGAACCGTCTCGGGCAGGCTGGCCATGGCCAGCTGGAGCTTGTTCTGCACCTTGGCCCAGGCGAGGTCCGGATCGGTACCCGGGGCGAAGGTAAGCTCGACGCGGGCCATACCGGACGAATCGCTGGTGGCCGAGAGGTAAAGCATCTGATCCAGGCCGGTCATTTTTTGCTCGATGATCTGGGTCACGCTGTTTTCCACGGTCTCCGCCGAGGCCCCGGGATAAGTGGCCCGAATATAGATCGAGGGGGGGGCGATGGGGGGGTACTGCGATATGGGCAGATTGTATATGGCCAGGCCGCCCGCCAGCATGATGATGATGGCGATGACCCACGCGAAAACCGGACGATCTAGAAAGAATCTCGATAACATCAAGCTCCTCCGTTACTTGGACGCCGGGGAAGGCTGGTTTGGATTCGCAGGCTTCCCGCTTTCCTTGCGTTCTCCGAAAGGGACAACCTTTACCGCATCCCCCGGCCGCACTTTCTGCAGGCCTTCGACGATCACACGGTCGCCGGGCGCCAGGCCTGAGGAGACGAGCCATTGGTCGCCGATGGCGCGGTCAAGAGTCAGCATCCGCTGCTGAACCTTGCCCGCACTGTCCACGATCAGGGCGATGGGGTTTCCCTTGGGATCGCGGGTCACCCCCTGCTGAGGGGCCAGGATGGCCCGTTCGGCAATCCCTTCCTGCACCACGACCCGGACATACATTCCCGGAAGGAGGACAGATTTTGGGTTGGGGAATACCATC
>JAPLIW010000233.1 GCA_026388915.1 Deltaproteobacteria bacterium | reverse complement strand
GGTACCCGATGGCCGCCTCGTTGGCCATCTTGGTTATGGCCGTGTAGGTCCATACATTGAGGGTCAGACCTTTTTCATACCCGGCTTCTTTCAAAAGGGCCTTGGCCTTCTCCGGATTGTACTCATAGCCCTTGATGGAGGGGTCGGCGGCAAACTGCTTCGGGCTCTGGGGGATGTTGACCAGGTCGGCGTTTCCTCCCAGGACGTTTTTGATGATGGCCTCGCGGTCGATAGCATGCCAGATGGCCTTGCGCACGCGCACGTCTTTGAGCGCCGGGGGGGTATTCGGAGCCCGGCCCGAGCTGTCAAACTGCCAGAAGCTGATCCGAATGGCGGGAACGATCACCATTTGCGCGGTTTTACTCTGATTCACGGTGGCGATCTGATCGGGCAGGATGCCGCAGACGTCAATTCCGCCGGAAATCAATTCGGCGATGCGGGTGGATTGCTCGGGAATAAAACGGATGGTCATCTTGGGAAACTTAGGATATCCCTTGTCCCAGTAATTTTCGTTTCGTTCCAGCTCAATCCGGGTCCCCTCGACGAACTTGACGAACTTGAAAGGTCCTGTTCCCATCGTATTGCGGGAGAGAAAAGCTTCTCCGTTCTTGGCGACCATTTCTTTCACCCATTTGGGATCATAAGGAAACAGAACATTTAAGCGCTCCAAAAGCGCGGGATAAGGGCCGTCGGTGATGAACCGAAACGTTAAGTCGTCTTTCACTTCGACTTTTTTGATCCATTTCCAGCCCGCAGCGGTGGGGGCCTTCTGGGCGGGGTCCAGGACACGATCTTCGATGGTGAAGCGGATCGACTCCGCAGTCAGGGGGTTTCCGTTGTGGAACTTCACCCCCGGCCGCAGCTTGAATTCCCAGGTCGTATCGTTGATAATCTTCCATTCCGTGACCAGGTGAGGATGGAGGGATCCGTCTTTCGGGTCTCTCTTCAGAAGTGGGTCGTACATCATGTAGCCCGTATTGACCCCGACTCTCTGGGTGGTCTGGTAGTAGTCCATGGTTTTGACCGAGTCCTCAAAAGCCACGATCAGGTGATCCTTTCCGGCCATGGACGGGCTGGAGGCGACCAGGATTAAAAAAAAACCAAAGCAAATCAGAATCATGAATCTCCCAAGCCTCATGACGTCCTCCTCTCTTTTCCTGCTCTGTGATTAGACTTCTTTTCCCTATGTCTCGGAAACTTAACAAAAATGCGGGGATGGCGTCAAGGGAAAAACAGGACCGAAAAACAGGATCGAGGATCGAGGTCCGAGGTTCGAGGAACGCGGCAGAGGGCTAAAGTAAAGGGGCAGGATACGGGGTGCAGGGGGCAGGGCGCAGGGAGACAAGGCATAGAGCATAGCGTCTAACAGGTTGCTGAAAAAAACTTTTGGGGTTCTGGGTCGTCATTCCTGCGGAGGCAGGAATCCAGTCTTTTCAAGGGATTCTGGACTCCCGCTTTCGCGGGAGTGACGGAAAATTGAAGTTTTCCCGCATCCTGCTAAACCCCTTTCTGTTTACCCTATGCTCTTTGCTCTCTGCTCTATGCTTTTCTTACAGCAGGGTGGCCTGATTCACCATCTCTACCAGGTGACGGACTTCTTTCTTCAATCCCGCCTGATGAATCCCGTCCATGAGCTGGAGCATGCAGCCACTGCAGGTGGTGGTTACGATCTCCGCTCCGCTGTCTTCGATGGCCTTCGTCTTCCTATCCAGGATCTTCAATGACAGGTCGTAGTTGGCCACGTTGAAGCTTCCCCCCTGGCCGCAGCACCGGTTGGCATCCTTCATCTCCACGTATTCCAGGCCCGGAGTGGACTTCAGGAGATCCCGGGGTTCCTTGAAGATTCCCAGCTTGCGGCGCAAATGGCAGGGATCGTGATAAGTGACCCGAACCGGTTTGGTCGGCGGTCGGCGGTCGGCGGTCGGTGATCCGTGGTCTGTCGGCCGTGGTCCCCGGTCCGCGGTCTGTGGTCCGCGGTCGGCAGTTCGTGGTCCCATGACCTTCGACAGGAACAAAGTTGCATCGCTCACCTTTTCCGCGAAAGCACGGGCTTTCTGGCGGAAGGGGTCGTCTTCGCCGAAGAGCAAGGGATAATCCAGCTTGAGCATGGCGGCGCAGGACGCACAGTGGGCGATGACCTGATCCAGGTTCTCTTCGGCAAAGGCCTCGATGTTCTTCCGGGCGATGGAACGAGGGGTTTCGTCATCCCCCGACCCGAAAGCCGGAAGGCCGCAGCACTTCTGCTCCTTGGGAATGTAGACCGAAATCCCGTTGCGCAGGAAAAGGTCGAGGGCGGATTGGGCGACCCGGGGGAACATGTAGTTGCTCACGCAGCCCACGAAGAGCCCCACCCGCATGGTTTCTTTTTCGGCGCGGATCCAGCCGGAGCGGATATCCAGGAAGGGGTCCGGGGCCAGGCCCGGGATGAATCTCTTTGAATCGATGAAAGGCATGGGAAAACGAAGCCGGAGCCCGCTCTCCTCGGGAATCCTCTCCAGGAACAGGTGCTGCAGCGAAGCTCCCGCCTTGAGAAGCAGGGGCATGAGGCGGTCGGTGTCCAGGAAATATTTGAAGATGGCTTTCTTGGGCAGGGTGAGGCCCTTCTCTCTTACCAGCAGGGCGCGGGCTTCGCGGATGATTTCGTCCCCGCACACTCCGTTCGGGCAGTTTTCCGCGCAGGTGCCGCAGAGAAGGCACTGGGATAGAATTTTGTAATACCGTTTGGTGTATTCGGGATCGGCTTCCTTCAGCGACTCCACCAGGGCCATCTTGCCCCGGGCCGCCAGAGGTTCTTCCAACGTTTCTAAATAGACAGGACACTGAGCCAGGCAGTTGCCGCACTTCACGCACCGCCGGGCTTCCTCCTGGACTTCAGTCATCTCTTTCATCGCCGTTTGTCCGTTCTAAGAAATTATAAAATTCTCTGCCCTATCCCAATATGAAGAAAAGAATGGAACCGCAGAGCACGCAGAGACCGCAGAGTCTCATTTTTCAAAAGACGAAAACCAGGAATGATCGTATACCTATTTCCTCTCCTCTGCGTCCTCCCGTATCTCTGCGGTTTGTGGTTCTTTTCTCCTTTTGGGAATCCAGCTCTTTCATTCCCCGGATCCCCCGCGAATGAAAATAAGAGCATGAACAAAGAGGAAGCGGAGAACGCAAAGGTCTTTTTCCGAAAGTCCCTTGGGAGTTTTGGCCTTCCGGAAAGAGTTAGAAATGGGCTCCCTTTTTCCCTTGTCCCCTGAGCCTTTGATCGTTTTTACCTCTGCGTGCTCCGCGACCTCTGCGGTTAAGTTATTTTATTTTTTCAGTGAATTTTCGTCTTCGCCGCATCCGGAAAGATCTTCCCCGGGTTCAGGATGTTATTGGGGTCGAAGGCCTTCTTGATCCGCTTCATCACTTCGATGCCCATATCGCCCAGTTCCAGGGGGAGATAGGGGGCCTTGGTGATGCCGATTCCGTGTTCGCCGGAAAGGGTCCCTCCCAGGTCGAGGGCGGACTGAAAGATTTCTTTCACCGCGGCGTGGGCTTTTTCCATCTCGCCGGGTTTTCGCTTGTCGATCAGGACGTTCACGTGGATATTTCCGTCGCCCGCATGGCCGAAGTTGACGATGATGAGGCCATATTT
>JAPLIW010000176.1 GCA_026388915.1 Deltaproteobacteria bacterium | reverse complement strand
ATGGGGAAACTCTACGGGACAAAGCCGGAAGAGACCGAATGCCTGGGGTGCATGCAGGCCGACCCGCCCAAAAAGATGTATGGTTATTGCAAGGTGTGCAAAATCAGAAATTGTGTGAAATCCAAAGGTTATTATTCCTGTCATCAATGCCAGGAATGGCCGTGCGACCTGGTTGAAAAATTCGGCTTCCTCACAGGGGCAAAAGTGATGAAAAAGACGATCCCGGTCTGGCGGGCCAAAGTGGCCGAGCACGGGGATGAGGAGGGCAGCGTGGAGTGGGCGCGGGCGGAATGCGAGCGGTATCACTGTCCTTCGTGCGGGAAGCCCCTGTTCCGGGGCGCTCAACGCTGCCGCGAATGCAAAAGGCCGGTGGCGGATGAACTGGATGGATCGTTATGAGGCGTAGAAGTTAAGGGGCCTTCCTGAAATGCAAGGAGGACACGGGTCATGAGTTGGGTTTCCATCGAGAGGGAGAAATGTGAGGAGTGCGGGCTTTGCAGTTCCGTCTGCGTGCGCTGTTTCAGCAAAAAGGACGAGAGAACGGAAGCTTTCGCCAACGAGGATAACTGCAACCTCTGCGGACACTGCGTGGCCATCTGTCCTACCCAAGCCATCGTCCATCACCGGATGGACATGAAGGCCTTCATCGACCTTGACGATCGAGACAAAATCGAGAAAGAACCCTTCCTCAAGTTCCTCCAGAGACGGAGGACCCATAGAAATTTTCTGGCAAAAGAAATCTCCCGGGAAGTTATGGAGACCCTATTCGATGCCTGCCGTCTTGCTCCGACGGGGAGCAATGTGCAGAACGTGGAAATTCTGATCCTCAGGGATCGGAAGAAGATCGAGAAGCTGATCGACCTGACCGTTGACTATTATCGAAAATTGATGCCCCGGGTGGAGAAGAAGGTTGAAAGATTCAAAATGGGAGGGAAACCCATCCCTCCGGACCTCCAGTGGGCATGGGATAGAAGCAGGAGATATGTCACCCTGCTAAAAATCCTGGACTCGGGAGGGGATCCGATCTTCCGCGGGGCCCATACGATTTTGATCTTTCATTCAACTCCACACACCAGCACCCCCAAGGATAACAGCGTCATCGCCGCCCATACCCTTGCCCTTACAGCGATGACCATGGGATTGGAGACCTGTTATATCGGTCTTTTCGAGGCGGCCTATAAAAATCACCCCCCCGTAGCCAAAGAGCTGAACCTTCCCGCCGGCCATGAAGTCTTCAGCGTTCTCGTTTTAGGTTATCCGAAATTCAAATTTCTGCGGGCCGTCGATCGGAGGCCTTTAAAAGTGGCATGGGCCTGATTTTTCCATTACCCAAAAAAGGAGGGAGTCATGGGAGAGGTGGTACACACGTCCCGCGTCAAGATTGTAAGGGAGAAAGGCCCCACCCGGAGGGTGATGATCGAGGGATTCAACGAGCCGGTCTACTACGGGGTCCACGGGGGGATCAAGAAGTTCTACCAGGTGGAGCCGGAGAAGGAGCATGCGGCCACCCTGGATCATATCGTGGCTGCCACCGCCGGCTGAATGATGGGCACGCTGGCCGGTGGGCTGGCGGGAAAAAGAATCCCCACTCCCGAAGATCGATACCGGGCGGACGTGGAGGGGGATATCGAGGATGTAAACGGGATTCTGAGGATCACCCGGATCCGGGTCCAATACCATTTGAAAATACCCAAGGAGAAGGCCGCCGAGGCCCGGGAAGCCTTCTCCACTTATTTGGCCAGATGTCCGGCGGCCCAGAGCGTCATCGGCTGCATCCGGATTGAGGACCAGTTGATCATCGAAGAAGAAGGCTGAAAGGAGGAACGATGGCTACCTTCACGGAACAGGTAAAAGAGATCGTTCGCTCCTATGGAGGGGCCCGGGTGGGGATCGTCAGCCGGCAAACCCTGGCCGGGGGCCCTCCCTCCACCGACCTGACCTACCTTCTGCCGGAGGCCAAGTCGGCCATCACCTTCGCCCTTCCGCTCGACAAAAAATTCATTCGCCCCTTTCTGGCCAAGGAGGATCGCCTGAGCCACGAGAGAGACAACCTCCAGGTCAACATACTGGCTACGGGACTGGCGGCGCATCTGGCGAAGCACCTGGAACAAAGAGGGTTCCCTTCCCAGGGGGTGGTGTCCAACGAATCGTACCGTGAGGAAAAGGGGATCGGAAGGCTGGGGATGAACCCTGACCTCTCCCACCGGTATATGGCCGTCCGTTCCGGCGTCGGCTGGTTCGGCTTTTCGGGAAACGTGATCACTCCGGAGTACGGAGCGGCGGTCATCCTCGGGACCTGTGTAACCTCCGCGGAGCTGGAGCCCACAGATCCATTGCCCCCGGAAGACAATTACTGCAACCGCTGCAAACTCTGCCTGGCCTCCTGCTGCTCCGGGCTGATGGACCCCAAAGAGGAAGCCCGGGTGACCCTGGGGGGAAAAGAGTTCGCCTATGCCAAGAGACAGAACTACCTCCGGTGTGAATTCGTCTGCGGCGGGATGACCGGGCTGCATCCATCGAAGAAATGGTCCACCTGGTCGCCGGGCCGGTTTCTGATCCCCGAGGACGAGGGGGCGTTCCGGGAGGCCATGATCAAGGGAATCAAGGCCTATGATCGGCGGCCCAGGATGGAAGGAGGTTTCCCCCATGTTCTCATGCGGTCCAATCTCTACCTTACCTGCGGGAACTGCCAGCTCCTGTGCTGGCCGGACCTGGCCGACCGGAAGGAAAACTACCGGATCCTGACCTCTACCGGCGTCGTTATACAAAAAACGGATGGAAGCCTGGCCCGGGTCTCCCCGGAAGAAGGGGAAGCTTACATACAGAGTCTGGAGGCAGAAAAGCGTTTGCTTTACGCCTGATGGCGTGTTGATTGCGGAATATGTTTCTGGACCGGGAAACGTTGATGAAATCGTAAAAATTCGAAATTCTATAGAATGTGTCATTCCGGCGAACCCCGGATCGGGTCCGGGGCAGGCGCCGGAATCCAGGGTTCCCGGTGAAAACCGGGATCCAGTCTATGAGATGGTTCCCGACTTTCGTCGGGACGACGTCTGGACCCCGGCTTTCGCCGGGGTGACGATCCAAGAGACTTTTTACGGGACCATAAACGTTAGAAATGACAACATCCTGATTTGTCGGTTTCGGGGAAGAATATCCAGCAGGTCTTTATTCCCGCGGGTTGAAACTTTTTAGGGCTGCGGAAGGGAATTGATGGGCCAACAAGAAAAGATCAGCCGCCAAAGAATCGCGAAAGAGCCATTCCGGGAAAACCTGGTGATGGTGGTTACGGCAGTCCTGGTGGGGATCATCGTCCTCGCCGTGGTCAATCATTTTATCGAGCCGGCTCCTCCCCGGAACATCGTCTTGTGCACCGGCATGGAGGGAGGCAGCTACGCGGCCTATGCCGAGTGGTACCGGCATA
>JAPLIW010000182.1 GCA_026388915.1 Deltaproteobacteria bacterium | reverse complement strand
GTGAAAAAATCGAATTAGTTCTTTTTCACGTCATTCCGGCGAAAGCCGGAATCCAGTGTTTTCAAGGATTTACGAACTTACTGGACCCCGGTTTTCACCGGGGTGACGGCTGAAAATCAATTTTTTCACACCTTCGGGGGGCAGGGGGGATTTCTGGGAGGTCTTTTCAGAGGGTAAAAGTTACCTTTTTCAAAGAGCTAAAGTGTTACCGAATTTTGGAATTTGATATTGTTTCGGATTTCGTGCTTCGAAATTCGAATTTTTCCAACCCTCTTTCTGGGGGGCAAAAAAGCAGCATGAAAGATTCCGATTTACAGGAGACAGATATCCTGATTGTCGGCGGTGGCGGCGCCGGGATGCGGGCGGCCATTGAAGCGGCCTCGCTCGGCTGTCAGGTGGTGGTAGCCAATAAAGGGCCGGTGGGCAGATCCGGAACCACTCCCATGGCCATGGAAGCTTTTCAGGCCGTCGGCTTTCCCGGAGATTCGGAAGGAATCCATTTTCGGGACACGGTTGAGGGAGGTTACCATCTGGGCGATGAAAACCTGATTTCCGTCCTGGCGCGGGATGCGGCCCGCAGAGCAAAAGACCTGGAAGCTTACGGTGTCAGGTTCAAGAAGAAGCCCGATGGCGCCTTTGACCCCATGCATCACCCCGGGCAGACCTTCCCCCGCGCTCTTTTCATCCAGGGGGGAGGGTATGGGATGCTGTCCGGTCTGGTCCGGGAGGCCGGGAAACATCCCGGGATCCGGGCGCTGAACGATGTCTTGGCAGTAAAGTTGATTCTTGACCGGAAAGGGAGCGCTTCGGGGGCCATCCTCCTGGACTTGAAGGATGGACGGGTGAAAGCCCTCCGGAGCAAAGCGGTGATTTTGGCCACCGGAGGTTACGAAGAGCTCTGGGCGCTCAACGATGCCTCCTGCACGGCCTGCGGCGACGGAGTCTTCCTGGCTTATGAGGCCGGGGCTGAACTGGTTGACCTAGAGATGCTCCAGTACTACCCCACGGTGGTCATCCACCCTCCTTCCATCCAGGGGACCCTGTTTCAGTACGAATTGATCACCGACCCGGAGATGCTGGGAGGCCGACTCCTGAACGGAAAGAAGGAGCCTTTCTTCAAAGGGAAACTCCTGCGGGATGCCATTGTCCGGGCCATCGGCAAAGAAGTCCGCGCGGGGCGGGGGACGCCCCACGGCGGGGTGTATATCGACCTGGTCCATTCCACCAAGAGTCGGGAAGATTTGACCCGGGCGCTGGAAAAGTGGCAGCCCAATCAATTCCATTATCTCAAGGACATGGGCTTCGACTTGAGGGAAACCCTGGTGGAGGTTGCCCCTCATGCCCATTACACCCTGGGAGGAGTGGCCATCGATGAAGAAGCCCGGACCACGGTCCCCGGGCTGTTTGCCGCCGGAGAGGTGGCGGGGAATCTCCACGGCGCGAACCGGGTTTCGGGCAACGCCCTGGCGGAAACGCAGGTCTTCGGCGCGCTGGCCGGGGCATCGGCGGCAGGCTGGGGGAAAGAGAAGAAATTAGAAGAAAGCCCGGATGAGCGGGATGAATGGCAGCAAACCAAAGCTCTGCTGGGAAACATGGACCAGAATAAGGAGAGAGGGTTCCGGCCCTTCCAGGTGCGGGAAAAGTTGCAGAGAATAATGTGGGACCTGTGCGGGGTGGAAAGAGAGGATGAAGGTCTTGCGCGGGGGGCCCGGGAGCTGGAAAGATTAGAAAAGGAGATGCTGTCCCGGATGACTTTTCCCTCGCCCGCAGGGGACGACTCTTTCGGCGCTTACCCGCGGGAGATCCAGGATGCCCTGGAAGTCAGGATGATGGTCACGGTGGGAAAGCTGGTCCTGGCCTCGGCGCTCTTCCGGAAAGAAACCCGCGGGCATCATATGCGCACGGATTATCCTTCTCCTTCCAGGGAGCCGGTACACACATTGGTGGCCGGAGGGAAGGGCCCCTGGGCGAAAGCAGTGAAAAAAAAGGAGCCGCGGGGATGAGCGGGACGATCAAAATCTCCATAGGCCGCAAGGATTCTTTCATCGGCAATGCCGTTCATTATCAGGATTATGAAATCCAAACCGGCCGGGACATGACCGTCCTGGAGGCCCTGCAGGAAATTTACCTCACCTGCGATCCGACTCTGGCCTTCCGGCATTACCGGTGCGGGCGGAGACTCTGCCGCTCCTGTGAAGTGAAATTGGACGGAAAAATCGTCCGGGGCTGCGCCACCCTCCTTCATCGCGGAAGGACCTACCGGATCGAGGCCGCCCGCCCGGAGGCAGTCATCCGCGACCTGGTCTTCGATTTTGATGCCTCGAATTCACAGCTGGCCCCGGAATAAAAGAGGGACAATCATTTGCCTTTGTTTTTTGGGGGCGATTCTCTTGTCCATCCCCAGTTTTTGTGCTGGTTGGGGTTCCGGCTGGAGGGATTCGGATCATCAGTCTCGGCGGGATCATCGTTTTCTAATCAACTTCCCGCCTATCCTCCGCAAGGAGAGGCCTGCGAGGAAATAGCGCCAGAGGCAAGACTGAGCTAAAACATCTCCCCTTGCGAATCTCCCCGGGACAGGCCCGACCCAATGAAAGAATGACCGCCTTAGGATGATGATCCGAATTCCTCCAGCCTGAACCCCATGGGCTAGCCCCTCTCTC
>JAPLIW010000478.1 GCA_026388915.1 Deltaproteobacteria bacterium | reverse complement strand
ATCCATAAAATGATTTGTATTTTTTGTCTTTACCAAGAATAAGCTCTGCGGTCTCTGCGTACTCTGCGGTTGATTTTTTCTTCATCCCCGGAGGGCGCTGAGACTTTTATAATTTCCTATGCAAGAACAAAAGGGACTTACCCAAAATCAAACGGGTCGTAATGGAGTGAAATAGGTAGGCGTGGATAATATCCTGTGGCCAGCTTTGCCCTTTATCGGTCTCGTCGGGGGGTTTTTCTCGGGGTTTCTCGGCTTGGGAGGGGGCGTGGTTATGTTTCCCCTTTTAACCCTTTTCGGAGCCGTTCCCGTGAAGTTGGCCACCGGCACGAACCTGATTCACATTCTGATTGCTGCGGCCATAAGTATGCTCGCCCATTACCGGGCGGGCAGGGTAGATACCAAGTCCGGCATCTATCTAGGGATCGCCGGAATTGGCGGGGGAATAATCGGCTCATTCCTGTCGGTCCCCCTTTCTCCCCGATCTCTCCAGTTCATTTATTTATGCGTGGTCGGACTGGCGGCCGTCATGCTTTTTATTCCCCTCCCCATCGATTCTAAAACTTACCGGATGGGCAGTTCCAATAAACCCGCAGGAGTCGCTATCGGCCTGGGTGTGGGTTCCCTCGCCGGGCTGCTGGGAGCGGGGGGGGGTTTTATCACCGTCCCTCTCATGACCTATTGCCTCAAAATCCCCTTAAAAGTAGCCATTGGCACATCCCTCCTGATCATCTTGATTACCAGCCTGGGAACTTTTTGGGCCAAGCTCGGAGTCGGTCATATCGACCTGTCGATTACCCTTCTCGCTCTTATCGGCTCGATTCCCGGTGCTTTGATTGGTTCTCATTTCAGCCGGAAAGCGCCGGTGCGCATTCTCCGGTTGGCTCTCCTCTTCCTTCTCATAGCAATATTTTTTATGGTCGCCTATGAAATCTTCTTCTCCTGATCGAAGAGGCCCATCCGGCCTCGACCCATTCCGATTCCCCCTTCTAAAGACGCTTGATAAAAGGATTGGAGCCGACGGAGGAAATTCGTTACAATAGAATCTACCTATGTGGTGGCTATTTTCTATTGCTTCTGCGCTGTGCCAGGTCGGCCGAAATGCGGTGATGAAAGACCTGGGGCACAACCTGGATGAGTTCATAAACGTGTGGGGAAGATTTTTCTTCCTCCTTCCTTTCGCTCTGGCTGCAAGTTGGGTGGCCGGGTTTCCCTCCGTGGGTTGGGAATACTGGCTTTACTCCTTCCTGGCGGGGTTTTCTCAGGTTATTTCTACCCTCCTTCTATCCAAATCGTTCAAGCACGGGGAGATCTCGGTCACGGTGACCATCTGGAAGCTCCAGGTCGTTCTACTGGCCATTTTCGGGGTGCTTTTCCTGCATGAAACCATCACTCCGGGTGGAACCGCCGGCATCCTGGTCAGCCTTTTCGGGATCTACCTCCTCAATATGCGCAGGGCCCGCCTTTCCCTGGCAGAACCCATTCTTCTCATCCTGCGGGAAAAGGGCACGCGCTACGCCCTCCTTGCCGCCCTCACAATCACGCCTACCATCCTGCTGTTCAAGAAGACGGCCCAGGTGGGTGACCCCTACTTTTCCACTTTGACGAATTACATTTTCGCCTCCCTGCTGATCTTCCCCCTGGTAATCAAGAAATCGGCCCGGCACCTGGTGGCCCTCCCCCGATATTTCGGCCGCTTCTTCGCCATGGGCCTTTTCGGGGCGACCGCGACCATCTTTGGCAGTCTCGGCTATATCCGCTCCGCGGCCGCCTACGTGGAGGCCGTCAAGCAGATCGAAATCCCGGTTACCCTGGCGGTGGGAGTCCTCTTTTTCAACGAGCGCGAGCGGGTGCAAGCCATCTGGCCGGGCTGCATTATCCTGATGATCGGCCTTTTCATCCTGATTTCCGCTTCCTGAAATTATTCAGCCGCAGAGGTCACAGAGAGCCCAGCGCGGCTAAGCCGCAAGCAAAAATTTTTTATCAGGACACAGATGAACACAGATAAACACAGATTTTATGTTTGCAAAAGATTGAATGGGACACGGATGAACACGGCTAAAGATTCATAAAAAAATCTTGATCAAATTTAAAGAATTTTCACCACAGTAGTAGAGATTAAAAGGCCGAAAAGAGGAAAAAGTTGCTCCTTTCATTCAAAACATATTCCATCCAGGCGCCACCCCGAAAACAAAAGAGGCGCAACCCGTTTGGATTGCGCCTCTTTCTTCTCTCTGGTGCCGAAGAGGGGACTCGAACCCCTACGTGGGAACCCACACTAGACCCTGAACCTAGCGCGTCTACCAATTCCGCCACTTCGGCACGAAAATGAATTGGATAATAAAAACCTACAATTAAATCATCTGATTGTCAAGAAATTTTTCCCCTGCCCCTTCTTTCCCCTTCTGCAATCCGCCCTGCACTACGTGGAGTGCAGGGCTACCCTGAACCCAACGTGGTTCAGGACGCATTCCGCAATTGCACCGGATCGCTTATAATAGAGAGGGTTCGTTTCCAATCATCCGGGAGGCATGAGAAGATGGAAAATAGGATCCGGCTGGGAATCAGCACCTGTCTGCTGGGGGAAAATGTCCGATTCGACGGCGGCCATAAGCTGGACCATTTTCTCACCGACACCTTAGGTCAATATGTGGAGTACGTTCCCGTCTGTCCCGAAGTGGAGTGTGGTTTCGGGATTCCCCGGGAATCTTTTCGCCTGGTCGGCGATCCTGAAATTCCCCGCCTGGTCACTACCCGGACCCATGTGGACCACACGGACCGCATGGTTCAGTGGGCGAGGATGCGGGTGCAGGAGCTGGAAAAGGAAGACCTGTGCGGGTATATCTTCAAGAGCGGCTCTCCCAGCAGCGGGATGGAGCGGGTCAAGGTCTACGACCGGAACGGGGTACCAGCCAAGGTCGGGGTGGGGATCTTCGCCCGAGTTTTCATGGAACACTTTCCCCTTCTGCCCGTGGAAGAAGAAGGGCGTCTCCACGATCCCAAACTACGCGAGAATTTCATCGAACGGATCTTTACCCTCAAGAGATGGCGGGAAACGGTGGCCCGGAAGCAGAGTATGGGGACCCTGGTTGACTTTCACACCAAGCACAAGCTCTTGATCCTTTCCCACAGCCCCAAGACCTACCGGACCATGGGAAAGCTGGTGGCCGAGGGGAAACAATTTTCCCTCAGGACTCTTTATGAAAAATATCAAGCTTTCTTGATGGAAGCCTTGCAGCTTAGAACCACCGCCAAGAAAAACGCCAACGTCCTGCAGCACATGCTCGGGTACTTCAAGGGCCAGCTTTCTCCCGACGAAAAGCAAGAGATGCTGGGGATCATCGATCAGTACCGACAGGGCCTCTTTCCGTTGATCGTCCCGCTAACCCTGATGAACCACTACGTTCGCAAGTACGATCAGCCTTACCTCAAGGAGCAGTATTACCTGAACCCCCACCCCGTAGAGCTGCAGCTGCGGAATCACGTCTGAGTAATTGCGGAATGCGGAATGAAAGGACTTAAAGCCACAGAGATCACAGCGCGGCAAAGCCGCAACCAAAATTGCATGCTTTGCCCAGGACCACACGCCCCCCAGAAATCCCCCCTTCGCCCCCCTTTTCTAAAGGGGGGTGGGGGGGATTTCAGAGGTCGCCTGGATAAGGAAATTCTCTTAAAGGAAGAGGGGGTATTCTTTAGTCAGGAAATACCCCTAAGCCCAGATCCCGGCGATGGGTTTGCCGCAGAACTTGCATTTCCCTTTGCTTAGGTTGACCTCGCCGATGGAGTAGCCCTGGCGGAAGATGAGAAGCTTCTTGCATTGGGGGCAATAGGTCCGTTCCCCTTCGTGGCCCGGAACGTTGCCGACGTAGACATATTCCAGGCCCGCCTCCATGGCGATCTTTCGGTTCCTTTCCAGGGTCGCGACCGGGGTTGGAGGGAGGTTGCGCAGCTTGTAGAGCGGGTAAAAGCGGGAGAAATGGATGGGAGTATCCGCCCCCAGTTCGTCCTTGATCCAGGCGCACATTTGGCGGACGGTTTCCGGGGTGTCGTTATGGGTGGGGATGACCAGATTGGTGATTTCCACGTGAACCCCTTCGCCCTTCAGGGTCTTCAGGGTCCGCAGGACGGGAGCCAATCGGCCCTGGGACATATTGAGGTAAAAATCCTCGGTGAAAGCTTTCAGGTCAATGTTGGCTCCGTCGAGGAATTTGCGGAGCTCCTGCAACGGGCCGGGATTGATGAAGCCGTTGGAATGGTATACGTTCAGGATTCCTTCTTTCCTGGCCAGCTTGGCCGTCTCCAGCATGTACTCATAGAAAATGGTCGGCTCCACGTACGTATAGGCAATGGAGCGGGAGCCGGCTTTCTTGGCTAATTCCACAACCCGTTCTGGGGGAAGGTCATAGTTGTAAGTGTCCTCCGGGGTGACCTGGGAGATCTCCCAGTTCTGGCAGAATTTGCAGCGGAAATTGCACCCGGCGGTAGCGATGGAAAAGGAGGTGGAAGCCGGAAGGAGATGGAAAAAGGGCTTCTTCTCCACCGGGTCCACGTGCACCGCGCAGGGGTTGCCATACACCAGGCTGTAATACTTCCCATCCCGGTTTTCCCGCACCCCGCAAAATCCTCTCCCTCCCTTGGAA
>JAPLIW010000383.1 GCA_026388915.1 Deltaproteobacteria bacterium | reverse complement strand
CCGGTGGAGGCCGCTTCCATAAAGTCCACCGGGAATACCAGGAAAGGGATCTGATGTTCGTGGGCTAACCGGGAAACCGGAAGAATTGCCTCTCTTGGAAGTGCCCCGATCAGAAAATGCAGCCTTTGTTCAAAAAAAAGGTCGCGGAGGGCGTTCAGGTCTCTGCGCTGCTGGAAGGATCCTCTCCGGAGAATGAGAAGAAATTGGGTGCCCTGTTTGCCTTCGTTGGAATTCACCTCGGCAGCGGCAATCTCCGCCCCCCGAAGATAAGGATAATCGACCTCCGTTCCGGATTCCGGCAAGGAAATCAGCAGGCCAACTCTGGCCAGTTCCGCCCGGGGAGATCCGGGAAAGAGAAGAAAGGACAGGGTGAATAGATAGAAGCTGAAAATTATCAAAACCGCACGGTTTTCAAAATTACGGGCGAGCCAGGACCACCAACAGTGGATTTTCTCCGCGGGAGACCGGTAAACGGCGATGGAAGGACTTCCACTGATGATTTCTGATTCTCCTTTTTCCTGAAAAAACAAATGGTTTTGGATTATGCCGGGATGGAGACCGGAGGAGAAAATAAGAAAAGAACGTCTGAGGCTCAACATTTTTTATAATTTATCCTAGCAGGGAAATGGCGCAAAAGGAATGAAAAAATGAATGGCCGCTCAGCAGCAGCCGATTTATGCCTTGACGCATGCTAAAATATCCATTAATCTATATTATTTAAGCCCATTTTCCTATCAAAAAATTATGTTCGATTCACTAACCGAGAAGCTGAATTCGGTCTTCAAGAAGCTCCGCGGGCACGGGAAACTCACGGAACAAAACATATCCGACGCCCTGAAAGAAGTCCGCCTGGCTCTTCTGGAAGCGGACGTCAATTTTAAGGTCGTCAAAGACTTCATCGACCGGATTCGGGTTCGCGCCGTGGGGCAGGAAGTTTTGGGGAGCCTAACTCCCGCGCAACAGGTCGTTAAAATCGTTCACGAAGAACTCGTTTCCCTGATGGGAGGGTCCAATACCGGGCTTAACCTGTCCTATAAACCCCCGATTCCCGTCATGCTGGTGGGGTTGCAGGGGTCCGGAAAGACCACCACCGCGGCCAAGCTGGGGAAATTTTTAAAGGACAAAGGCCGAAAGCCTTACCTGGTTCCCGCCGATGTGCGCCGTCCGGCGGCCATTGAGCAGTTGAAGAAACTGGGAGAACAGCTTTCCATCCCGGTGTACCCTTCCGACCCCCAAGAGAGTCCGGTGACGATCTGCCGCAAGGCGATCCAGTGGGCGGATGGAGAGAGCGGGGACGTGGTCCTCATCGATACCGCCGGTCGGCTGCATATCGATGAAGACCTGATGAAGGAGCTCGAGCAGATCAAAAGGGAGGTCACTCCCCGGGAGATCCTGCTGGTGGCCGATGCCATGACCGGGCAGGACGCCGTCCAGGTTGCCAAGAAGTTCAATGAAACCCTGGACCTTCAGGGCGTCATCCTTACCAAGCTGGACGGGGATGCCCGCGGAGGGGCCGCCCTTTCCATCAAGGCGGTCACCGGCAAGCCCATAAAATTCATGGGGGTGGGGGAGAAGCTCGATGCCCTGGAGCTCTTTCATCCCGACCGGATGGCTTCGCGGATCCTGGGGATGGGAGATGTCCTCTCCCTGATCGAGAAGGCTCAAGACTCCATCGATGAGAAAAAAGCCCAGGAACTGCAGAAGAAGCTGCTCAAAGACTCCTTTACCCTGGAGGATTTCGGGGAGCAGCTGAAGCAGATCAAAAAGATGGGTTCCATCGATCAGATCCTGTCCATGATTCCGGGGATGGGCAAGCTCAAGCTCCCCAAGGACTTCCAGGCGAGCGAAAAAGAACTGGGCAGGGTCGAGGCGATCATCAATTCCATGACCCGGGAGGAAAGACGGCATCCGGATATTTTGAACGGAAGCCGCCGGCTGCGGATCGCCAAGGGAAGCGGCACGACCGTTCAGGATGTGAATCAGTTGCTCAAGCAGTACCTTCAAACCAAGAAAATGCTCCGGACCTTCAGGAAAGGCGGGATGAAAGGGCTGCCCCGGGGCCTCTTTTCCTGAAGGTGGGAACAGATTTTCGGGGGGAAATGCGTTTCCCTTCCGTCCCGTTTTCATTTTTCCTGATGCAAGCTGGAACCTTGGGTGATAATCTGGATTGGCAATCCGGAAAAGCATTCGGGCTCTTTTTCAACATCAAGAAAGCCATTTTTGATTTCAGGCAGATTCCGATAAGGAGAAAGGAAGGAGTCGTATGTCCGTTATTCTTCGCTTAACCCGCATGGGTGCCAAGAAAAAAGCCTTCTACCGGCTGGTGGCCGCCGATTCCCGGTTTCCCCGGGACGGGCGCTTCATCGAGGTTTTGGGAACCTATAATCCCAACCTGGACCCCCCGGCGATCAAACTGAATCGGGAGAAAGTGGAGACCTGGGTGAATCGCGGGGCCCATCTTTCCACCACGGTGAAGAGCCTGTTGAAAAAAGGCGGGATCTCCATCCAGCCGGCCAAGAAGTCACCCCCTGCTGCCAAGGCGGGCGGACCCCAAGCGGGTTCGCCGGCCTGAACTTGAGAAGTCCATCTGGGCTGAGGGATTTGTTCGCTCAACCGGGCGCGCCGGAGATAGAACTGGCCAGAGACCGAACTCACAGGGAAAGGGGGGCTAAGTTCCATGGACATGAAGGAATTGATCTCGTACATTGCCAAAGCCCTGGTGGACAGCCCTGAGGCCGTGGAGGTCTCGGAGGTTGAAGGTGAACAAACCTCAGTCATCGAGTTGAAAGTTGCCAAAGGAGACCTGGGTAAGGTGATCGGAAAGCAGGGTCGGACGGCTCGGGCCATGCGTACGATCCTGAACGCAGCCTCGACCAAGATCAAGAAACGGGCGGTGCTGGAGATCCTCGAGTGAACCTTCCATGGAAGATCCGCTCCTCCAGGTCGGCCGGGTAGTCAAGACGCAGGGCATCAAAGGCGAGGTTCGGGTTTCTTCTCCGGGAAAGGAAGCTCTGGCTCAATCCCGGGGGAAAACGGTTTACCTGGAGGACCCGGAGGGGAATCGAAGGGCCTTGACGGTAGAGTCAGCCCGGGCGCGGAGAGAATTGACCATTCTCGCCTTTCGCGAGATCAAGAGCATCGAAGAAGCCCAAAAGCTGATCGGCTGTTTCGTATACGCAGACAAGGAAAATCTGGACCCTTTGCCCCCGGATGAATTCTACTGGTACCAGCTCCGGGGACTGCGGGTAAAGACCGAAGACGGAAGATATTTAGGCATTCTGGAGGAGATCTTTCCCACGGGGAGCAACGATGTTTTCGTGGTCCGGCAGGAGGGGAAAGAAATTCTCATCCCGGCCACCGATGAAGTGGTAGCCCGGGTTAACCTGCAAGAGAAGGTCATGATCATACATCCTCTGGAAGGGCTGCTGCCGGAAGATGATCTTTGATATTCTGACGATTTTCCCGGAGATTTTCCGGTCCCCCCTGGCGGAGAGCCTGTTGAAGAAGGCCCTGGACAGGGAACTCATTCAGGTTCGGGTCTGGAATCTGCGGGATTTTACCGAAGACAAGCACCGGACTACGGATGATTACCCCTACGGGGGTGGAGCGGGCATGGTCATGAAAGCCGAGCCCATCTTCCGCGCGCTGGAAGAGATCAAGTCCAAAGACCCGGAAGCCCGCGCGATCCTGCTCACCCCCCAGGGGGAGCGTTTCCATCAGGGACTGGCCAAAGAGCTGAGCGAACAGAAGCACTGGATTCTGGTCTGCGGGCGCTATGAAGGGCTGGACGAACGAGTCCGGCTGGGGGTAGTGGACCGGGAGATTTCCATCGGCGATTACATCCTCAACGGCGGGGAGATTCCCGCGTTGGTTTTTCTGGAAGTCATCAGCCGATATGTTCCCGGGTTTCTGGGCAGCGAGCAGTCGGTGGAAGAAGAATCTTTTTCGGACGGGCTTCTGGAATACCCCCAGTACACCCGGCCGCCGGTTTTTCGCGGAATGGAAGTCCCCGAAGTCCTTCTTTCCGGGAACCACGCGGAGATCAAACGGTGGAGAAGGAGAGAGTCGCTGAAGCGGACGTATGGGAGAAGGCCCGACCTGCTGGAAAGGGCGGATCTGAGCAAAGAGGATCTCGAGTATTTGGCTGAATTGAAAAGCCGGCAAGGCACCAGATAGAAGCCATGGATTCAACGTGTAGGGGCGGGTTTGAAACCCGTCCCTACGCCGGCGAGGAAGGGCTTTGCAAACATCACTTTTAGTTGGAAGGCTATCTTTTAGGTTTTGGAGGTTGTCATGAGAGCGATTGAGCAACTCGAAAAAGAACAGATGCGCATGGACATACCCGATTTTCGGGCTGGAGATACGGTCAAAGTTCATGTAAAGATCAAAGAAGGGGAAAAGGAGCGGATCCAGGTCTTTGAAGGCATCGTGATCCGCAAGCGCCAGGGAGCCAGCCGGGCCAGCTTCACCGTGCGGAAAGTCTCCTACGGCGTCGGCGTGGAAAGAATCTTCCCCACCCATTCCCCGGCCATTGACCACATCGATGTGATCCAGAAGGGGAAGGTCCGCAGGGCTAAGCTCTACTACCTGAGGGGACTGAAGGGCAAGGCCGCCCGGATCCGGGAGCAGAGAACCAACTAAACGGAAAGAAAAATTCCAAATCACAAGCACCCAATAACGAACAAATCTCCAATCCCAAAATCCAAGCCAAAACGGCTTCGGCCTTTGAGAATTGGAATTCGGGATTTGTTTGGGATTTGTGATTTGGAATTTGGGATTTGAGAGTCCATGGCATGGGAACCCTTCGAGGAGAAAGCCCGCAGGCAGGGCTTTCAGGTCATCGCCGGGCTGGATGAGGCCGGCAGGGGCCCATTGGCCGGGCCGGTGGTGGCCGCCGCCGTCGTTCTTCCGAGAACCCGCAGCATACAGGGGGTCGCGGATTCCAAGACCCTCAAGGCCGAACAAAGGGAGAAGGCTCTTTCCCTCATCCGAAAAAGAGCCCTGGGCATTGGAGTTGGAATCGTGGAGGCCGAGGAGATTGATCGCCTGAACATCCTCCAGGCCTCCCTGAAAGCCATGGAACTGGCGCTGCAAGACCTTTCCCTATCTCCGGATTGTCTCCTGATCGACGGACTGTATACCCTCAGACTCCCGCTTAATCAGCAGGCCATTATCAAGGGCGACGGAAGATGCCTATCCATTGCCGCCGCTTCCATCGTGGCCAAAGTCACCCGGGACCGCCTGATGGTGGATTACCACGAGAGATATCCCCAGTACAATTTCGCCAGGCACAAAGGATACGGAACCCGGGAGCACCTCCAGGCCATCCGGGAGCACGGGTGCTGCCCCCTTCACCGTCAATCTTTCCGGACCATCTACCAGCGCTCTCTCCTATGACCCAGGATCGACTCTCCCTCGGAAAAAAAGGCGAGGAGTTGGCCATCACCCAGCTCAAGGCGCTGAAATACAAGATCCTGGAACGGAATTTCAAATGTCGCCTGGGGGAGATCGACATCATCGCCCGAGATAAGAGCACGCTGGTTTTCATCGAAGTAAAAACCCGGGCCACGAAGGACTTCGGAGGCCCGGCGGCAGCGGTCCATGAACGGAAACAGCGCCAGCTCTCCAAAGTGGCTCTGGTCTATTTGAGCCAGAAGAAGCTTTTCAACATACCCGCCCGTTTTGACGTAGTGGCCGTAGAACTCCTCCCTCCCGCTCCGCGTATTGAAGTGATTCAGAACGCCTTTGATCTGTGCTATGAATGACTGCTGTACATCCGTGCGGCGTTGTCGTGCAGGATCATTCGGGCCGTCTTTTCTGCCTGCTGGTAAGTAAGCAGACCCAGCCTGACGACATCCCCCAGCGCCTCTGCCAGAGCGATTTTGGCGGTCTTGACGGCCAGCCAGGGGATTTCCGGGGTGTCGTGGCCGCCGCTGCCGAGCATCAGCTTGGAGAGAGGGGCAATGCCGATCACCTCCTTGTAGCACTCCACCAGACGGAGGGAAACCCAGGGAGTGGTCCAGCTCATGTCCACCCATACATGGGGAAGAGAATGGGCCAGCTCCGCCGCATGCTGCAGCCATGGATAAGCGGCATGGAGGAAGACGATCTTCGTTTGAAGGAACTTTGGCTGCCTTATGAGGGGAACCAGCAGAAAGGGGTCGGCGTTAGAGATGGGTCCGTTCCAGAGTCCCCCCGTGCACCCGGTATGGAGGTGCAAGGGGATTCTCAACTCCTGACACTGGAGAAGCGTGCGGGTGAAGATCGCTACATATAGCTTCTTGAAGGCATCAGAATCCTTGACTTTGGCAGCCGGAAAGTTCGCTTCCGCCTCCGCATCCGAGACCGACTCCACTCCGAAACCAACCTGTTCGGCCAGATGGCATTTTATCCCCACGAACCCTTCCTTTTTTACCGCCAAATCCAGCTTGGTCTGATACTCACGCAACAATTCTTTGTAGGAATCCGTTTTCTCGATCAGCTTATCGAGGAGCGGGTCCATCTGGAAGAGCCTCATCACCTTTCCGGGGATTAAATCGATGAGGGGATCATTCCTGGGCAGGCCGGTGTCCAAAACCGACCCGACAATCCCAGCGTCTTCATAGAGTAATCTCGTATAGGCCGGGAAGTTCTCCGAAGTTCTCCGATTGCGTTCGGTAGCCACAGCCTCCAACTCAGCTGGACAGCCTAATAGCTTGGATAGTAGGCAAACCATTGTTTGGACGACTCCCATATGACGCAGGTGATACCGGAGTTCATCCGTAGTTCCCCAGAGTTTCGCCTTTTTGACCCCCTCTGTGGGGATATCCCCAATTCCGTGGAAAAAAACCTTGGCCAGGGAATCGGCATCCAGGGTTACCTTCTCGAGGTCAAAGGGATGGCTGTGGTTATCAATGACCGGGACCTTGTTGAAATCGAGCACGGTCGTGCACCTCTTTTCCTTTTTCATGATGGGGAAGGGGGGCTCCTGCAAAAGTCCCTTACTCCGTCATTCCGGCGAAAGCCGGAATCCAGAATCGCTTGAAAAACCTGGATTCCGGGTCGCGCTTCGCTTGCCCGCAATGACGATTTCCCCTTGCTTTCAATAATTTTGCAAGAATCTCAGTCCTATTGTGAATTCTAGATTTGGGTTTGTCAATTTGGATTTTCTCCGGTATTCTATCGGTAATGGGCCCAGACATTATTCGAGATCAGGCAGGCTTCCGGCTGCAGGTTATGGATGCTCTCTCCAGGGAGCCCGTGGATTATGTGGAACAGTTTGCCTTTATCAACCGGCAGAAGGAGACGCAGGAAAGCTTTGCCGGAGGAGGGGTTCTCCTGCCTCTTTTTTTCCAGGAAGAAAAAAGAGCAGGCGGATCAGGGCGTGGCGAGTACGTGCTCCTTCTAAATAAGCGGTCCAAGAAAGTGCTCCAGCCCGGAGACCTCTGCGCACCCGGCGGAGGGATTCACCCTTTTCTGGACTCCTTTACCCAGAAATTACTGCGATTCAAACTTCTGCCTGGAGTCGGGGGCCCCGGTCTGGAACTGGCCAGGGGCAGGGGGAAAGAGGCCTACGGAAAAATTCTCTTCCTTCTGGGGAATGCGCTGCGGGAGAGCTGGGAGGAGCTCCGGCTGAGCCCGTTCAACGTGGAATTTCTTGGCCCCCTGCCGACCTACCCCCTTTCAAGCCGGAGGTGGATCATCTTTCCCCTCGTGGGCCGAGTGAAACACTTCTGGCCGGCCAAGCTCAGCTGGGAAGTGGAAAAGATCGTTCCCATTTCTCTATCCGCTTTTTTCGACCCGGAAAACTATGCCGTCTATTCCCTGGTGGTCCCGGAAGAACTCGTTGCCCAGGGCATCCCCAGCCCCTGGGAATTTCCCGGTCTGGTCCACCGGGAGAACGGGGAAGAGGAGATTCTCTGGGGGGCCACGTTCAAGGTGATTCAAACCTTCTTCCAGATCGTCTTTCATTTTTCCTTCCCCTTGCCGGATCCCCGACGAGTCATCCGCCGGCCGCTGGCTTCCAATTATCTGACCGGGAGAGAAGGGTTGTAGCACCGACCGAAAGGCCCGAAGCTGGCCTCGCTTTTCACTTGACAGAAAAAACCTATAAATTATAGTCTTTTTGGGTAAATTTCATTCACCCAGAGAACCGGGGGGAGACTTGGTCTTTTCCCCTGAGCGAGATTCCCAGCGAAGATATAGGAGAAAGCCTCTCCAGTGTAAGAGAGATCCCAGAGGGAGCCGACTTCAAACCATCATAGGCTGCGTAGCTTTCCCTCCGCGGTTAGAAAGTACAAAGATCTCCCACTTATCTCCGCCACGAGCAGTTTTACTTGGGCGAAGGACAAGCCCTTAAGGGAAAGGAAATTGTTTATGGATGCTATGGGGTCCATCATCGTCATTCAGATCCTCCATGGTTTGGCCTACGGGATGCTCCTGTTCCTGGTCGCCTCCGGCCTCACCCTGGTTTTCGGTATGATGAGCGTTTTGAACCTGGCCCACGCCTCCTTTTATATGCTGGGGGCGTATTTCTCCTACCAGATGCTGAAGTGGATCGGCAATTTCTGGATCGGCCTGATCGTATGTCCGATTCTGGTGGCCTTCCTGGGAATCCTGATGGAACGATTTCTCCTCCGGCGGGTCCATGCCGGCGGGCACGTGCAGGAGTTCGTGCTCACTGCGGGAATCGCCTTCGTGGTCGCGGAAGCGGTAAAGTGGATCTGGGGAACGGAACCTCTTCCCGTGGCCATCCCCGCGGCTCTCTCCGGGGCGGTCAACATCCTGGGGAATGTGTACCCGGCCTACCGGCTTTTCATCCTCTTCTTCTCCATCGTGGTCCTGGCCTTCATGGGCTACATCCTGATGAAGACCCGTCTGGGCATTACCGTTCGTGCGGCAGTTTCGGACCGGGACATGGTCAGCGCCCTGGGGACGAATACCCCTTTCGTCTTCATGCTGGTCATGGGCATAGGGACCTGGCTGGCGGGTTTAGCCGGGGTGATTGCCGGGCCTTTCATCAGCACCTACCCCGGCATGGCCGGAGAGATATTGGTGGACTGTTTCGTGGTCACCGTGACGGGGGGATTGGGAAGCCTAGTCGGGGCGGTGGTCGCGTCCTTCCTCATCGGGCAGCTCTCCTCCTTCGGAATCCTTCTCATTCCGCGGTTCGCCATCGTTTTCGTCTTCCTGCTCATGGCCATCGTCCTGATCATCAAGCCCTCCGGGCTCTTCGGGGAGAAGGGGAGGGTCTCATGAAAACGAGAAAGGGAGTCCTGATCGCCGTCGTCCTTGCAGCCGTCTTCCTTCTGTTTCCTTTCTTCGCCCCCAAATTCCAGCTGCGCATGGTCACGGAGATCATCATCCTCACCCTTTTTGCCATGACCTGGAAGATGATGCTCAACGAGGGAGGCATGTTCTCTTTCGGCCACGCGGTCTATTTTGGGCTGGGAGCTTACGCGTCGGTGCTCGGGTGGCTGCACATACCGGGGCTCTCCTTTCTAAGCGGGATTCTTCTCGGGGCTTTAATTTCGGCCCTCGTGGCCTTCATCCTGGGCGCCTTCCTGGTGCGGATGAGCGGGACTTATTTCGCCCTCCTAACCCTGGCTTTCAATCAGCTCATCTGGGCCATCGTGTGGAAATGGCGCGATGTGACCGGAGGGGACGACGGCCTGGGTAAATTTCCCAAACCGGACCTTTTCGGTCTGACCATGAAAAACCCGGTGACCTTCTATTACGTTGCCCTGATCATCACCGGAGCCTGCCTCTATTTCTGCTGGTATTTCACCAAAACGCCCATGGGAAACGTGGCCCTGTCCATCAAATCCAATGAAGAACGGGCGAAGTTCGTGGGATTCAACGTGCAGTCCACGAAACTTATCTTTCTGACGATGCTGGGTTTCCTGGCGGGGATTTCGGGGGCCCTCTATGCCCAGTTCCAGGAATTCATTGCCACCAGCGTCATCGATTTAGGGATGTCCACTAACGTGCTTTTCATGGCCTATATCGGGGGGACTGGCTACTTTTGGGGACCGTTGGTTGGGTCGGGGATTTTCGTCTACCTTTCCGAGTACCTGAGCAGTTTCACGGACCGGTGGGAGCTGATCCTGGGCCTGATTTTCATAGCCATTGTCCTTTTTGCCCCCCAGGGAATCATGGGGCTCATCCGGAAGAAAAGCTAAGGGAGGAAAGCCATGGCCGAAGCGGCCGGAAATTCAGCATATCCCATTTTAGAGCTGCAGGGCATTTATAAGGATTTTGACGGTCTGGAAGTCCTCTTCGGGATCAATCTGGGCATACAGAAGGAAGAACGGCATGCCGTCATCGGCCCGAACGGGGCGGGGAAGAGCACCATCTTCAACATCATCACGGGGAAATACCTGCCCAGCAAAGGAAAGATCTTTTTCAAAGGCCAGGAGGTTACCGGGACCTCTCCTTACAGGCTGAACCGGCAAGGTCTTGCCCGCTCCTTTCAGATCACCAATATCTTCCGAACGATGACCGTATTTCAGAATGTACGCAACGCGATTCTATCCAAAAATAAAATCCGGTACAACCTGTTCTCCCGTCTGGACCGGATGAAGGATATCAGCGAACAGACTGAAAAGGTCCTGGAGCAGATCGGGCTTCTGGATCGAAAGGACGTAGTAGCCGGACTTCTTTCTTACGGCCAGCAAAGGGCCCTGGAGATCGGGCTGACCATTGCCACGGAGCCCGAACTGATCCTTCTGGATGAGCCCACGGCGGGCATGTCCTCCGAAGAGACTCGCGAGGCGGTGAAGCTCATCGGGCGGGTGACCCAGGGGAAAACCCTGGTGATCGTGGAGCATGATATGGAAGTGGTTTTCAGCCTGGCTGACCGGATTACGGTTATCTACTATGGAGAAGTGCTGGCTTCGGGTCCGCCCGATGAAATCCGGCAGAACCAGAAGGTGAAAGACGCCTATCTGGGGGAGGAGAAGGAGGAATAAACCATGCTGCTGGAGATCAAAGACCTGAACACTTTCTACGAGCAGAGCCACATCCTTCAGGGGATCTCCCTGGGAATCGACACCGGAGAGATCGGTTGCCTCCTGGGAAGGAACGGGGTGGGTAAAAGCACCACCATCAAATCGATCATCGGCCTGGTCATCCCCCAGTCCGGGGAAGTTCTCTTCAAGAGCCGCAACGTGGCCGGGATGCCGCCCCATGACATCGCCAAGCTGGGGGTGGGGTACGTTCCCGAAGATCGGAGGATTTTTCCGACCCTGAGCGTCCGGGAGAACCTGATCATGGGGGTCAAACCCGGGCAGAAGAACAACGAGGACGGATGGAGCGTAGAAAAGGTCTACAAGTACTTCCCCGGTTTGCAGGCCCGGGACAAGCAGAAGGGCGGCTTCCTCTCCGGCGGTGAGCAGCAAATGCTGACCATCGCCCGGACCCTCATGGGAAACCCCGAGGTTCTGCTGATCGATGAACCTACCGAAGGGCTCGCCCCGCTCATTGTGAAGACGGTCGAGCAGGTCATCCAGGACATTCACCAGCACAACATTCCCATCCTCCTGGTGGAGCAGAACATGCGCGTAGCCCTGCGCCTGGCGGGGCGAATCTACGTCATGTCCAAGGGAAAGATCGTCTTCCACGGCACCAGCCGGGAGCTGAAGGAAGCCCAGGAGGTTCGGGAGAAGTACCTGGAAGTCTGAGCGGTAAGACTCAAAGTTCGGTGCATAGACTTGGAAAGGAGGCGAGATCGAAAGTTTTCTCAATAACCGCTGGTTTATTGAAGTAAGCTGAAGGGACGGAGAGAAAGGCGCAATGCGGATAATTTGGGGGGAATGCCGTTGAAACAACCATCCTCCCCAGAAAAAAATGAAAGGAGAGGAGAAAATGTTGTATTTAAAATGGAAAGGCTTGATAGCGGTCATTTTTGGAGTAACAATTTTTATGGCGGGGCAGGCTTTGCTGCCGATACCGTAAACATCGTGATGATTGACCCCATCTCCGGTCCCATGAAAAGCATTGGGGATATGTCGGTCTGGGGGACGCAATTTGCCGTCGATGAAGTCAATGCAGCCGGGGGTCTTCTGGGGAAGAAAGTGAAGCTCATGCCCGAGGACAGCCAGCTCAAGCCGGACGTGGCCACGCGCAAGGCCACCAAGGCGATCATGCAGGATGAGGCCCAATTTATCTTTCAGCTTACCTCCACGGCAGTGGCTCAGGCGTTGATGGATGTGGCGGAGAAGAACAAGATCATCTATGTGAATTTCGGGGCAGAGTCCGATTTCCTTACGGGGAAAAACTTCATTAAGTATATGTTCCGTACCTGTTTTACCACCAGCAACCGCGCTCGCGCTTATGCGGAATTTTTCAAGACCAAACCCTGGCGGAAGTTCTATCTCATGAACCAGGATTATGCTTTCGGGCATGCGGTGGCTGACGATTTCAAAAAGGTTATCAGCAAGGAGATTCCGGACGCGAAAATCGTGGGAGAAGATTTCGCCCCCATTGGGCACAAGGATTTTGCCCCTTACTTTACTAAAATTCTGGCCAGTGGGGCCGAGATAATTTTTACGGGAAACTACGGGGTGGACCTGGGAAACCTGTTAAAGCAAGGGGCGCAGCTGGGGGTCAAGGCTCGCTACGCCACCTACTTCCTGGATGGCGACGATCAGCTCCCCGACATTGCCCAAGCGGCGGTGGGAAGTTTTGTGAACAGCACCTACCTGCCAACGATCAACACTCCGCAAAACAAAGCCTTCTTGGAACGGTGGCATAAGAAGTTCAAGAGCACCCAGCACCCCTGGCCGACGTCGAATCTTGGGTATTCTTATAATGGGGCGATGTTCTTCTTCGAAGCGGTCAAGAAAGCAAACTCCTTTGATCCCGAGGCCATCATCAAAGCTTGGGAGGGGATGGAATATAATAGTTTGATCGGGAAGCAGATCATGCGTGCCTGCGATCATCAGATCATGATGCCCGGCCCCATCGGCGAAATCCAGTCTAAATCATCCCTGTTTCCTTTCCCCTTTCCCGGGACGCCAGTGATGATCCCGCTGGATAAAGTAGCCGTCCCCCTGAAAGAGACGGGAAACTCGAGATGCAAATGAAGGATTAACACTTGTTAACGGAGGCTTGTGGGGATGGGGGACCAAGTCCTTCCTATCCCATTTTTCTGCCAAAGGGGAAAGGAGACAGAAGAATATGGCCATTAAGAAAATCAGCGTCATCGGCCTGGGGACT
>JAPLIW010000409.1 GCA_026388915.1 Deltaproteobacteria bacterium | reverse complement strand
TGTTGATCTCTACATCTGACTGGATGCCCGCCTCCGCGGGCATGACGAATTATGACACAGTCTTTCCAAGGGGGAGAGAATCAATAAAGAAATTTAACTATCTCTGGCCAGAATTTATTCGGATTTTGTGCTTCGTGCTTTATTTTTTATTATTATACTCATCATTTGATGATTTGTCAAGAAAAATCTTTAGGGCGCCCCTACCCGGACGAAGGAAAGAAAGGGAATCGGAAAGTAGGGGCGGTTCGCGAACCGCCCCTACGGGAGAGACGAACAGGGGGGGTGCTCCTTCCGGTCGCCCCCTACCCGAACGAAGAAAGGGATATGCGGGAAATCATGTGGCGGTTTAAAATAAAAGGAATAGAATTCTAAGAGTAATTAAACCACAGAGGAGGAATCATGGAATTCAAGGGAAGCAAGACGGAGAAAAATTTGCTGGCTGCTTTTGCCGGCGAATCGCAGGCCCGCAACCGGTACACCTTCTTTGCCAGCGAAGCCAGGAAGGCCGGATATGAGCAGATCGCCGCCATCTTCCTGGAGACGGCGGACAATGAAAAGGAACACGCCAAGTTGTTCTTCAATCTGCTCAAGGGGGGAGAGGTAACCATCACCTCCGGGTACCCCGCGGGCGTGATCGGAGATGTTCCCGCGAACCTGAAAGCCTCCGCGGAAGGGGAAAATTTTGAGTGGAGTACCCTCTACGTGAATTTTGCCGAAGTGGCCAAGCAGGAAGGGTTCACGGATGCTTGCCAGGCATTCACCCAGGTCGCCAAGGTGGAAAAATTCCATGAGGCCCGGTACCGGGCGCTTTTGAAGAATGTCCAGGGAGGAAAGGTCTTCAAGAAGGACTCGCCGATCAAATGGCACTGCCGGAACTGCGGCTACGTGCACGAAGGAAAGGAAGCTCCGGAGAAATGCCCGGTCTGCGACCATCCCCAGGCGTTCTTTGAAGTGCTGGCGGAAAACTACTGATTGCGGAATGCGGATTTCGGATTGCGGAATGAAAAAACCCACCCATCTATCCGTTGCGGAATGCGCCCTGAACCATTTAAGGTTCAGGGCCATGCCCTGAATCCGACGTGGTTCAGGGCAGCCCTGCATTCAATGTAGTGCAGGGCGGATTGGAGGGCGCGCCGCAGCGCGCTCCTACCTACCAGAGGATTTCCGAGACGGCGGATGTTTTAGCAACGAGAAAATTTCCCTCTCTTTCGTTTCCATGTGCAGCCGCTCTCCTTTCGTTCCTTCATGATCATAGCCGGCCAGGTGCAGGATGCCGTGGATCAGGAGGAAGAGAATCTCCTCCTCCCCTTTCTTGCCGGCCTCTTCGGCATCTCGCTCCGCGGTTTCAGCGGAAATGACTACCTCTCCCAGCATCCTGGCGCGGAGGGAGAGGGGAGATCCGTCCATCATCGGGAAAGAAATGACGTTGGTGGAGCGGTTGCGGCGGAAGTACTGGCGGTTCAGGCGGGTGACCTCCCGGTCGTCGGCCAGGACTACGGTGAGCTCATATCCTTCATACCCCAGGGTCTTCAGAATCCGGCGGGCCGCCGCCCCGATCTTTCGTCGGTCGACGGAAACCCGGTCTTGGCGATTGAGGACCGAAACCTTGGAGGACAATGGCGGTTAATCGCCCCCCTCCTCTTTGCCTTCTCCTCCATACAGGGGGAGGGAAAAGGAAGCCGCATTTTTTTTCGCCGCCTGGCTCTCATAGGCGCGGATGATATCCTGGACGAGGGGATGGCGGACCACGTCAATCTCGGTGAAGTAGCTGAAGTGGATCCCTTCGATCCCCTGCAGGAGATTCCGGGCCTCGATCAACCCCGACATCTTCCCGGCGGGCAGATCGATCTGGGTAATGTCCCCGGTGATCACCGCCTTGGAACCGTAGCCCAGGCGGGTCAAGAACATTTTCATCTGCTCGGAGGTCGTGTTCTGGGCTTCATCCAGGATGACGAAAGCATCATTCAGCGTCCGTCCCCGCATGAAAGCCAGGGGAGCCACTTCGATCACTCCTTTTTCCAGAAGGCGGGAAACGTTTTCAAAATCCATCATGTCATGCAAGGCATCGTACAGGGGGCGAAGATAGGGGTTCACCTTTTCCTGCAAATCCCCGGGGAGGAACCCCAGCCTTTCCCCGGCCTCTACGGCAGGACGAGCCAATATGATTCGGTCGACTTCCTTTTTGGTCAGCGAGGCGACCCCCATGGCCATGGCCAGGTAGGTTTTTCCCGTTCCCGCCGGCCCGATGCTGAAGACGATGTCATGGGTCCGGATGGCATCGATGTAGCGCTTCTGGGCCAGGCTTTTCGGGGTGATTAACCGCCGCCGGGCAGAGATGTAGACGGTATCCAGGAAGATATCTTTCAGCTTGGCGGCATGATTCGCGGAGAGGATCCGGACCGCGGAGACGATATCGTTGGGATACAGGGGATGCCCCCGGTGAAGGATATCGTAAAGCTCGGTCAGGAGTTTTTCCGCCAATTGAACTTGGATCGGGTCTCCCGCGATGGACAGGTCGTTTCCCCGGGCATGAATCTCGACCCCCACGCCCTTTT
>JAPLIW010000275.1 GCA_026388915.1 Deltaproteobacteria bacterium | reverse complement strand
ATGGGGAATTTCGTTTTCCTGGACTTCGATCTCCTGTTCGATCCGGATTTCGGAGTAGATCCGCTGGTACTCGCGGCAGAACCAGGATAGGGTGGCCCGGATCCCCAGGTCATCCAGGGTCGGCGGGCGAAGGTCGGTCTGCATTTGCCGAACTTCCTCGATGGCATTCTGCAGCATGGGAATCATGCTCTCCAGCGGCTGGAGCTCGCCGGGAGCAGAGTTCTTTTCCATCATCTGGAGACGATTTTCCAGGAGGAACTTAAGGGCCGAGAGAGACTGCCCGATCCCGTCGTGAAGCTCCCGGGCGATCCGTTTCCTCTCCTCTTCCTGAACGGAAAGGAGCCGGGTGGAAAGACGCCGAAGCTCTTCCTGCGACCGCTGGAGCAGCTCTTCGGCCCGCTTTCGCTCGGTGATGTCGCGGTTGCTGACCCGGTAACCCAGGAATTCCCCTTGAGGGCCTCTCACCGACTGGCAGGCATGCTCGATCCAGCGGATCTGGCCGTCCGGTTTGCGGATGCGGAACTGAATTTCGTGCGCCTGGACTCCCCGTCGGCTTTCCCGGAAGTGCTGATCCCAGGCTGCCCGGTCGATGGGCAAAATGATCTCTCGGATTAAAGAAGGATGATCAATGAACTCTCCGGGGGGATACCCCGTGATCCGCTGGCACGAGGGGGATACGTACCGCAAGGTTCCGTCCGGGTTGGCCCAGTATTCCCAGCCATAGGTGAAATCGGCCACCGTCCGGTATTCCAGTTCGGCCCGGCGGAGCGCGTCTTCCGACCGCTTGCGGGCCAGGGCGCTGGCGAAAATCTCCCCGACCAGACGAACCCGATAAATCAGCTCTTCCGGCCAATTCCGTTCGGCGCGGACCGCTCCAAAGGTCACGGCGCCGAAGACGCTTTTCCCAACGGCCAGAGGAATCACCAGGGAGGATAAATTCCGGTATTTCTTCAATTCCTCCCGATCCTGCGCCGCTTCCTCCGGGAGATCGTCGACCCGCGGGATGACCAGTATTTCGCCCTTCCGCAGCTTCTCGCTGAGCCAGGGAAACTTCTGATCCTCCAGGATGGGCGCTGATTCGGGAATTCCCTCCATCCCCCAAAAATATTTACGAGAGATCCGGGTCCTGTCGCCGGAAAAGATATAGACGCCCCCCCGGTCAACCCCCAGAAATTCGACCACCCGGCCCAGTCCCTGCTCAATCTCCCGTTCGATTTGTTCAGCCGGAAGATTAACCAGATGGGTGGAGATTTCCGATAGCAGCTTCTCGAAACGAATCATCTCCTCAAGCTGCCGCTCTTTTTGCCCGAATGCTTTGACCTCCCGCCGCAATCGGTCATTCTTCCGGTTCAGCTCTCGGATTTTTTCTTGCAGAGTCTTTGCCGGTATTTTCCGGGATTTCAAGGAAGCTTTTTTCTTCACCATACGGTCTTTCATTGTTTATAAATCATGGAGCTTTTTCTTTGCTCTGCGTTCTCTGCGGCCTCTGCGAGAGACAGTTGTTTCCATTTTCTTTCCGTCTGCATTCCGATCAATACCCGATGGCCGCGCCGTCGCAGCGCGGGTCCGACCCTCCCATGCGCAGACCGTTTTCCGGATGGATCAGGATGCCGTGGGCGCTGCCCATGGACTGATCGATCCCGTCGACCACCTGGATTTGATGCCCCCGTTTCTTCAACTCCTCGATCACCGGCGCGGGGAATCGCTCTTCCATCATGAGCAGCCCCTCCGGTTGATGGAGCAGATAGCGGCCCGCCACCCACCGCGGCGACTCGAGGGCCGCCTGTATGTCCAGGCCGAAGTCGAAGACCGCAGTCATGACCTGGATGTGGGTCTGGGGCTGGCCGTCGGCCCCGCTGGTCCCGAAGACCAGGAAAGGTTTCCCGTCGCGAAAAGTCATGGAAGCCATGAGGGTATGGAAGGTGCGTTTATGGGGCTGCAGGCAGTTCACGTGATCCGGGTTCAAGGAGAAATAGGCCCCGCGGTTCTGGAGGACGATCCCGGTGTTCCCGGCCACCACCGCCGAGCCGAAGGAATAGTAGAGGGACTGGATCAGGGAGACGGCGTTGCCCGCTTCATCGACCGTGCAGAGGTAAATCGTATCCCGGCCGAAGATTCCCGGAGAGACGGCCTGAGGGTCCAGGGCCTGGTCTTTCCGGATGAGCGTGCGGCGCTGGGCCGCATAGTCCTTCGAAAGGAGCTCATGGACGGGAATCTTGACCTTCTCCGGGTCGGAGATGTACCGGTTCCGGTCGGCGAAAGCCACCTTCTTGGCTTCCACCATGAAGTGGAGATGGTCGGAAGACTGATAGCCCATGGAGGCCAGGTCATAGCCCTCGAGGAGGTTCAGGATGAGGAGGACGGTCAGGCCCTGGGAGTTGGGGGCGGTTTCGTAGACCGTGTAGTCCCGGTACTGGGTGGAAACGGGCTTTCCCCAGTCGGACCGGTGGTCCAGAAGATCTCTCTCGGCCAAAAGGCCGCCGTTTTCCCGGGCGAAGCGGACGATCTCCCGCCCGATCTCGCCCTTGTAGAACACATCCCTTCCCTCGCGGGCGATCTTTTCCAGAGAAGAAGCCAGACCGGGATTGGTCAGAACGTCCCCCGGCCGGGGGGCTTTTCCTCCGGAGAGGAAGAGGCTTTTGGAGGTGGAGTAGT
>JAPLIW010000497.1 GCA_026388915.1 Deltaproteobacteria bacterium | reverse complement strand
ATGGGAGCAAATGAGTTATCACCCGCTTATGTTCTGCGTATCCTCAGACAATTCGGCTTTACCGATTCAGATATCGAAAACCTTTTAAAATGAGACTTTGATATTTTGGGCTGATCCGGAGAGAAATTCAATAAAAAAAACTTAAGCGCAGAGGTCGCGGAGCACGCAGAGAAAAACACTGGAAAATTGGAATGATGGAATACTGGAATATTGGAAAGCCAATTGTATTACCCACCATTCCACTATTCCATTATTCCCTTTCCGTTTCCTCCTCTGCGTTCTCTGCTTCCTCTTTGTTCATCCTCTTGTCTCGATCCCCGGAGGATCGAAAGGCAAGGAGGAATCCAGATCCATAAAGGGATTTGTATTTTTTGTCTTTACCAAGAATAAGCTCTGCGGTCTCTGCGTACTCTGCGGTTGATTTTTTCTTCATCCCCGGAGGGCGCAGAGACTTTTATAATTTCTTAGGCACTCCACCCTTGACCCTAGCCTCGACCTTGACCTCAACCTTGAGAAGCCCGGTGGACGATCCTTCCCCCCACCATGGTCAGCACCGCGAATCCTTTCAATTTCCATCCCTGGAAGGGGGAATTGCGGCTCTTGGACTTGGACCGGCTCACATCGATGGTCTGTTCCCGGTCCAGATCGATCAGAGTCAGGTCCGCGTCTCCCCCCACCTTCAGCCGCCCCTTGTCCAGCCCGAGAATCCGGGCCGGGGCCACGGTGAGCTTCTGGATGGCCTCCATGAGGGTCAGGTGGCCCTGATGCACGAGCCTCAGGGTGAGGGGCAAAGCGGTTTCCAGCCCGATGATCCCGTTGGCCGCATAATCGAATTCCACGTCCTTTTCGATCACCGTCTGCGGGGCGTGATCGGTGGCGATGGCATCCAGGGTCCCGTCCTTGAGGCCGGCGATGATGGCCGCCACGTCTCTGGCCGTTCTCAGGGGCGGGCTCATTTTGGTACGGGTATCGAACCCGTGAACCGCTTCGTCGGTCAGGGAAAAGTAATGGGGCGCCGTTTCGGCCGTGACTTTCACCCCCCGGGCCTTCGCTTCCCGCACGGCCCGGACCGAGCCGGCCGTGCTCACATGGGCGATGTGCAGCGAGGCCCCGGTGAGCTCCGCCAGGCAAATGTCCCGCAGGACCATCACCTCTTCGGCGGCGTTGGGAATTCCCCGTAGCCCCAGGTGGGTGGAGACCAGTCCCTCGTTCATCACTCCCTGGCCGCTCAGGGTGAGGTCTTCGCAGTGGGAGATGACCGGCAGGCCGAATCCCCTGGCGTACTCCATGGCCCGGCGGTACAGGTTGCTGTTCATCACCGGTTTTCCGTCGTCGGAGAGCGCCACCACTCCCGCCTCTTTCAATTCCCCGATCTCCGCCAGGGTTTCCCCTTTCAGCTCTTTGGTGACCGCCCCGACGGGAAAAACGTGGGTGCTGGCCTGTTCCCGGGCCTGGCGGAGGATGTACTCGGTCACGGTTCGGTTGTCATTGACCGGGTTGGTATTGGCCATGCAGGCCAGGGCGGTATATCCGCCGGCCGCCCCGGCCATCGATCCGCTTTCGATGGTCTCCTTGTATTCAAACCCCGGCTCGCGAAGATGGCAGTGCATGTCGAAAAGGCCCGGCACCAGGACTTTTGCGGTGCAGTCGATGACTTCTCCCGCCGGCTGGGAAGACTCCCTCTCCCCCCTCTTGGACACGCCCGCCCGCGCTCTCGATTCGGGGATTCCCGGCCCCATCTCCTTGATCTTCCCCTCTTTGACCAGCACGTCCATCGGCCGGTCCGTACCGCTGGCCGGATCGATCACCCGGGCGTTCTTAAATAATATGTTCATAAAAACTCCCTCCTACTCTACCCCGCCCACCAGGAGGTACAGCAGGGCCATGCGCACGGCCACGCCGTTGGTCACCTGGTCCAGAATCACCGAATAGGGACCATCGGCCACTTCCGGCGATATTTCTACCCCGCGGTTCATGGGGCCCGGA
>JAPLIW010000903.1 GCA_026388915.1 Deltaproteobacteria bacterium | reverse complement strand
GTGGGTCAGGGTTACGCGAAACCCAGACGCGACACATTATCTATTGAAGGATGAATCGGGCATCCTTCCTGAAGAATGGGCCGTCCCTGATCTCACCAAAGCAATGCCGAAGCAGCGCTCATGATGCCCAAAACTTTTTGTCTCATCAATGAGTACCGGGCCTCCTGGGCCATCATCCGGCAATGGACTGGTTACGACGCGGCCATCGCCCCAAAGGAGGCTCAGATTCAACGCCAGGTGCGGCATTTGAGAGGGAAGGAATTGCCGGGGAGACAAAAAAGCCCCCTCAAGGGAAGGGAGCTCATGGGGGATCATTTGGAGCGTGCGGGCGTTATCTCAAACTGTAGAAATATTCTTCTTGCGGGATATCTTCTCTTTGCTCCTTCACCCTGGTATAGGCCATGGAGCTTTCCTCAATCTCTGCAAATTTCCCCTCCCGCGTTAGCTGAAGGAAGGTCAATATTGCTTCCTTCCTTTCCTGCTCCTCCTTTTGCTCCTTCATCTTTTCCACCCCTTTCCTAATCGATTACCTTTTTCCTCACGTCGATCTCTATCTGATTCTTCAATCCTTGCAGGTCTATCTCGAAACCACAGCTATCACAATTTATTTTTGCATCCTTTGGGATGGGAAGCAAGCCCTTTTTCTTCATTTCTTGATCGATTATCAGATTCGGAGAAAGTTTCGCATAGAGATGATAGACCTTTTTGCATTTGGGACATTCCTGCTGAATTTCGACTACATCGGCTCCCCCCAGCATCTTTTGCGGTATCGGAATTTGGAAGGAGGCTTGCCTCGGTGCCGCCTGCTTAAATAGTTTCTCCTCCGCAGTTGCGAATACCTTGAATATGGTCGTGGATTCAAAGAGAAGCCGAATGACCGTTTGAATCCTAAAGACGATATCGGCCAAGTTGGGATTATCTTCAATCCTTTTTACCTTCAGACCGATATTATCCAGGTCTCTGATCTTGATGGATCTTCCGTGGGATCTCCATTTTGAATGGTTGATCAATTCCCCGCAGATCTCCTCAGCCCTCTTCGTCTTCATCTCTTCGGTGACTGGAATTTTCCGCGTTTCTGTATGAGTCCATTTTTTAAATTTATATTTGACCAACCACTCGACTACCAAATCCTCAGCGTATTTGAGAGAATTGAAAGCACCACCTAATTCCCCCGGGGTGATCTGGGCCACCATGGTGGCATCGAAAGGATTCAGTTTTCCTGTTTTCGCTGCCTCATCTCTTTTTGAATCGACCCACTCGGTATAATCATATGCGGATTGTACCGAACGACCGACTTGGATCTGAGCATCAATGGGACCCAGGCTCCCTGTTTCCGTCATGAGGATATCATCCCCGGAAAGGATCATAATCGTCCCTGCGCTCTTCGCTTCCCCGGACGTCAGAAAGGAAACGGACTCAAATTTATTATGCAGGAGCTTGACGATTTCCTCTGCGGCCTCACCACTTCCCCCCGGCGTTTCGATATAAACATCAACATCTCGAACCCCCTGCTTCCCAGCCAGTAAATCATGGAACATATAATAATCAGACTGATCCAAGGGGATCTCAGGAATCCGCTTCCCAAGTGCGGCCGCGTAGACAAATAAATATCTTCCTCGCTCTTTATTATATTTTCCGATCAGGTCCAATAGCTCTGCTTCTAGTCCGGGGCCACCCCCTTTCCGCTGCTTTTCGATATATTCCAGCATTAAGCTCATTCGCACCCCCCTAAATAGACGGCAACATCAATGCCAGAGCCAAACTATCGAAAACCTTTTCTCTTTAAGTTGGCAATATCAAAAGAGATTTGCAGTGATGAGATGAGAAACTCGACCTATCAAGTGCATTAAACTGACTTCTCTGGGAGATGTCAAGGAAAAAAAATCTCCTGTCGTGCCCAGAAGGTGTGAAATAATTGAATTTACGCCGTCTCCCCGGTGGAAACCGGGGTCCAGGAAATTGGCAAGGCTTTGAAAACACTGGATTTCGGCTTTCGCCGGAATGACGTGAAAAAGACCCAAAGCGATTTTTTCACACCTTCCCAAGGGTAAAGGGGGACGTTCATGCAGAACGTGCAC
>JAPLIW010000484.1 GCA_026388915.1 Deltaproteobacteria bacterium | reverse complement strand
GCGAAAGCCGGAATCCAGTTATTTCAAGATGTTCTGGACCCCGGCTTTCGCCGGGGTGACGCTCCAAAAGACTTTTTACGAAATCATCAAGAAGTGATGAACTCGTAAAAAGTCGCAATTCCATAGAATTCGTCATTCCGGCGAAAGCCGGAATCCAGTTATTTCAAGATGTTCTGGACCCCGGCTTTCGCCGGGGTGACGCTCCAAGAGACTTTTTACGAAATCATCAAGAAGTGGATAGGAAATGGGGGCAAGGCTAATTTCTTTTAAGGATTTTTTTCTTATTCTTTTGCGTCATGGGCCTTTGGAACGCAGGTATTTCTGGAGCCCGCACTCTTTGATCTTGTAAAGGAGGCTCTTGTAACTGACGTTCAGGAGTTGGGACGCCTTCTTGCGGTTGAAGTGGGTCATCTCCAGGGCCTTCATGATGATCTTGGCTTCGGCCCTGCGGGCGGCGTCCTTGTTCACCTGCTTCAGGGAAGGCTGGTCGGGGAGGAGAGGGGTTTCTTTCCGGGGGTCCGGCGGAATTTCCTCTTCTTTCGTCAAGCCCCCCAGCTCGCCGATGATCTCTTCTTCGTTGTCCAGCACCACATACCGCTGGATGACATTCTGCAGCTCCCGGATATTTCCCGGCCAGCTGTGGGCCATGAAGGCTTTCATCAGCGCTTCTCCGGCCGATTTGGGTTTCTTCTGGTATTTCTGGACGAACTTGTTCAGGAAGTATTCCATGAAAAGGGGAATTTCTTCCCTCCGCTCCCGCAGCGGGGGAATGGAGATATTGACCACATTGAGCCGGTAATACAGATCTTCGCGGAACCGGCCCTCCAGCACCGCCTCCTCGATGTTGCGGTTCGTGGCCACCAGGACCCGCACATCGACCTTCACGTCTTTCTTGCCCCCCAGCCGGGAAAACTCCCGGTCCTGGAGGACCTGGAGGAGCTTGGCCTGGAGGGACGGACTGATGTCCCCGATCTCATCCAGAAAGATGGTTCCCCCGTGGGCCAGCTCGAACTTCCCCGGCTTCTGCCGGTACGCTCCGGTGAACGCCCCCTTCTCATAGCCAAAGAGCTCGCTCTCCAGGAGTTCCTGCGGCAGGGCCGCGCAATTGACCTTTACAAAGGGCTTGTCCCGGCGGACGGAGTTCTGATGGATGGACCTGGCGACGACCTCTTTGCCGACCCCGCTTTCCCCGCGGATGAAGATGGTGACGTCCGTGTTCGCCACCTGGTCGATCATCCCTTTCACCCGGTGCATCTTTTCGCTGGCGTAGAGGAAGATGCCGCTGTCCTGGGTCATCATCTCTCCCACTTCCACGAAGGTGGAGGAGGGGGAGGAAGAAGCCGGGGGGGAGATGGGTCGGGTCGAACCCTCGCCGGCATTCTTCAGGAAGCGGTTCATATCCCGGATCTTCAGGAAAAAACGGGCCGAGTTCAGGGCGGCCCCCATCTGGGTCGAGATGTAAGAAAGGGCCATCTTCTTGCCTTCGTCAAAGGCCCCTTTGCGCGAATGACTGAGGTTGAAAACCCCCACCACCTGGTCTTTTTCCCGGATGGGGAAACAGATGAGCGACCTCACTTTCGGGTTGAGTCCCTCTTTCACGCTCACGAAGCGGGGCTCATCCTTCACGTCATTGACCATCATGGCCTGGCCTTCTTTCAAGACCCAGCCGGCAATCCCCTCGCCGGGCTTGAAGTGCCCGCCCTTGTAGGAAGAATCGGAATAATAGACGCTGCTTTTTTCCCCCTTTCCCCGGGCAGCCAGGACCGATAATTCCCCGGAACCGGGGTCCTGGAGCATGACCGAGCAATTCTCCGCCTCCATTTCATCCATCACCGCATTCAGGATGGCTTTGCAGGTTTCGGAAAAATCGGGAATGTGGCGCATGGCCCCCTGAACCTTGCGGAAAAGGATGAATTCCCGGTTCTCGTGATCCGGCGATGGGCTTTCAACGGAGATCATGTCTTTGCCCGGAAGACTGCCGGCTGCCGGGCCTGTCGTATCCATCTTCCCCTCTACCTCCCTTTTGCTGCTGGAATCCATGGGAGTTTCAGCGGAAATATTCCTCTCCTTTTCGGGCCTCCAGGAGCGGAGGCTCTTCCTGGAGATGGTCTACCTCAGATTGCCCCCAGGATAAGGAAAGCCTAATAGGTCGATTTCATTTAATGCAAATATTGTTCCCCTTGGATCAACAGTCATGATTACCTACAACAATATGATTTTATTTAATTTTTATAACTAATCCGGTATATTGCCCCATTTTGTCAGCGATGGATTGCCCTAAAAAGGCATCCCTTTGACAAAAAAAGGCGATCCCATTGAAAGAATTCAATATTTTATCTGGGTAGTATCTCCCTCCTTCGAAATATAATGATCTCGTAAAAAGTCGAAATTCCATAAAATTCGTCATTCCGGCGAACCCCGGATCGGTTCCAGGGCAGGCGCCGGAATCCAGGGTTTCCCGTGAAAACGGGAATCCAGATTTTCTTTAATGGTTCCCCGCTTCCGCGGGGATAATGTCTGGACCCCGGCTTTCGCCGGGGTGACGATGCAAGAGACTTTTTACGAGATCATCAAAGATGATTACCCATTTTTTATATCGGCCTGCAGGGGAGATTACTTAAGGGGGTTGAAGGACGGGGGAAAAACGTTACTCGTTAATCGAAGCGGAGAGCAGGGAGCGTGGAGCATGGAGAATTTAAGGAAGAAAGGAAAATACGTTATTCGTTAATCGTTACACGTTGAAGACCTGAAAAATGATTGCTTCGCTTGAGGAGCGTCACGCCGGGGCGTGACTCGAGGAGCGGCCTTCGGCCTTGAGGATCGCTGCGCCCTGAACCATATTAGTCCCTTACCGCTTAAATTGATGCTTTTTTGGCATCAAATTTTTATCGCTGCGGCTGAATCCCTTTGCC